>JBBKXC010000232.1:0-8175 GCA_037969275.1 Bdellovibrionales bacterium
GCGTTTATAGACTATGTTTATCAGGTGACGGCAACGTCCTCTGCTGGGTCGTACACGATCTATTATGATCGCACCGATAATTGGATTTTTGGACGCGGCGATCCGGTTGGTATTTACACAGTGAGCGGCCTTAGCCTCCAATAAAAAATATCTATAATAATGGGATTAGTTAAATTCGCGCGTGGTATCGCGCGGATGATTAATGTCGGCAAAGTTATCTCCGAATAATTTATCAGCCACTCTTTCACTCACCGAGATGTATACGGGGTTTGTGTTCAAAGCGCGAAAACGCACCATCAAGGATTCATCACCCGTAGGATCTTTCTTACGCGCGATCAAATTTTTCATGGCTTTGGAGATTGCAATATGTTCTTCCGCAAGCTCAATTGGAAGTGTGCGCAGTAAAAGCTGCTCGGTCGGTGATAACGGCGCGGCGTTTAATGCCGCAATGCGCATATCTCCACATAATCTGCCTTTGTCTTTTTCTTGTGCCATGTTTGCTTTTTAAATTTTTGATCTTCAACTATTTATAGCATGGAAATATTTAAGAATTTATTTCAATCGACGGCTTTTTATTGAGTTTAGATTCGCGCAGAATAATGACGAAATTACTGGTGATGATGATGGCTGCGCCTGCCAAGACAGCAAAGCCCGGTACATAGCCCCAGATAAAAAAGTCGAGCATCAGCGCCCAGAGCATATTGAGATATGTGATCGGCGCAATGATAGAAGCATCCGCATAAATATAGGATTTGGTCAGGCAGAATTGCAGACAAAATGCGACAACGCCGACCATCACCAACATGAAGCCTGTTTGTAGCGTGGGAACATGAAAGTTCATAAGCATGAAGGGCAGTATGGCGAGTGAGCTAATCAGGCTGAAATAAAATACGGTCACCAGCGGTTCTTCCGATTTGCCGAGCCAGCGCAGGATAACCATGATGGCGGCATGAAAAAATGCCGCCGCCAGCGCAACAAGTCCGCCGCTAAAGTTACTAATTGCGCCGGGCTGGACGATAAGAAGCACACCCAAAAACCCCGCCAGCGCCGCACCGCTGCGCCATGGGCCTACACGCTCTCTTAAGACAGGATAGGACATGGCGACCACGAAAATTGGCGCCGCAAAAAGTATGCTTTGTACTTCGGAGAGGGGCAGCATTTTAAAGGCGTAGAATGTGAACACCATACCAATTGTGCCGATTGTGCCGCGTATAAATTGGTTGCGCATATTGGCCTGGCGCAATTTGGGGAGCTTGCCCAGACTGGCGAGCGCTAAGGTGCATATGATCAAACAGAAAAAGCTCCGCGAGAACATGGCCTCGAAAGGGTGGTGCGTTTCGGTGACGAGTTTGACGAGCAGACCCATCAAGGCAAACGTAATAGTTTGCCCGACTGCAAAGCTTGCGCCAATGGCGATGGGATTATTAATCCGCGGGAGTCTCATATAATACCCTCTTGTTTTCTTCAGTCTTATTCTTTTTTGTATTCTCGCGCCAGAGAATAAACAGATTGCTCGCAATAATAAGCGCTGCGCCGCCGAGCACAGTTAAGCTCGGAATTTTATCCCAAAAGGCGTAATCGAATATCCCCGCCCAGATTATCATTGTATAGCTCACGGGGGTAATGAGCGCGGCGTCGCCAAGGCGATAACTATAGGTTTTAACAAGAAGGGAACTCACGCCAAAAATGCCGAGTGCTGCCACGAGTGGCAAGATTGCTGGCGAAAAGGAAAGTGTGGGAATGCTCGAACCCATAAAGGGCAGTGGGGCGAAGGTCAGGATTGCTCCGAAAAACAGGAAGTAGAATACGGTTGTTTGCGCGGGCTCGCTTTGGCCTAGCCAGCGTAAACATATTGCGACAACGCCGCTGAAAAATCCCGCCAGAAGCCCGATTGAGATATTGAAGGGTGTCATATGCTCACCGCCGCCTGGGCCAGTCATGATGAGCACGCCTGAAAACCCGATGACCACCGCGGCAATGCGCCACGGCCCAACGCGCTCCTTTAGCAGCGGATAAGAGAGCAGGACAACCCAAAGCGGCTGCGTGAAAATAAGCGCGCTGGCATCGGCGAGCGGCATAAGCGTACACGCCCAAAAGCCGAAGAAAATTCCGAGCGTCCCGCAGAGCGCCCGCAGCGCTTGGGCGTAGGGGCGCTGGGTTTTCGTGTAGCGCAATTTGCGAAGCAGAACGAGGCCGATCATCAGGAATATGAGCGCGGAGATATTGCGGAAAAAAGTAATCTCCAGCGCATCAAAACTCTCGCCGAGAAATTTGCCGAACAAATTCATGGCTGCAATCAGTAGCGCCGTTAAAACGGCGAGCGCCATGGCGAGAGGGATATTATCGGCTGGTTTTTGCAGCGTGCCTGTCATTCTAAATGCCGCTCGATCTTCTTTTTATGCTCGCGGTAAATTACGTAGAGATTGGCTGCAATTACAATGGCCGCTCCGGCATAAACAGGCCAGCCCGGAATGATTTGAAAGATGAAAATGTCAAAGCCGCTCGCCCAGACAAGGCCGGTGTAATTGAGCGGCGCGGTCACGGCAATCGGGGCATTTTTCAGCGCCCCAGCAAGGCAGAACTGCGCAAGGCCGCCCGCTATGCCCGTAATCACCAGCAGTAATAATTCGAAACTTGTTGGTGCGCTGGCGATAAAGGGCATAAAAATGCCTGTGATAAACATACCCGTCAGGACGAAATAAAAGGTCACGGTGATCGGGCTTTCGGTCTTCATAAAGCGCAGCAAAAGCCCCAAGGAGGCGTGCATCATGGCGGCGGCCAGCGCTATACCAATGCCGAGCCAAGTGCCAGTAAAGCCGTTCAGCCCAACGATGCAGAGCACACCGATAAACCCGATCAGAATGGCGCTCCAGCGGTGAATGCCGACCTGCTCTTTTAAGATGAAATAAGCCAGAGCTGGGACAATGAGCGTTGTAGTAAACAGCAGCACTGTCGTCTCCGCCATCGGCAGCATGGTAAAGGCAGTAAAGGTTGTAACAAGCGAAAGTGTGCCAATGACCGAGCGCGCGGCTAAAGCTTTGGGCTTAGCAGTTTTAAATAAATGGTGTTGGCGCGTAATTAAAATGAACGCCAGAAACGGAATGACGGAGACAAGGTTGCGGTAAAAAGCGATCTCGACAATGTGATGATTTTCCGCCAGTACCTTCGCTAGCATATTCATCACCGCCAAAAGCCCATACGCCGTCGCCGCATAAGCTATACCTTTGAGCGGGATGTCTGTGTGTTTGGGGGTGTGGGGTATTACAGATGACATGGCGCTAATATGCTCTTGTGTGAAGGGGATTTCAATAAAAGAGAGAAATAAATGAAAGATGCAAAAAAGGCCGCTGGGGAGCGGCCTTTTTTAGCGACATTATTCTTTAGTCTTATCTGGTGAAAAAATGATTTTCACTAATCCACTAGATAATAGTATTGCTAAAGTTGTGACAAAAGCTTTAGAAAACAAATCTTTTGGAAGTGTATCGAGCTAAATGTTTACCATAAACAAAACCAAGGTAATGCATACTGCGGCAAAGCTAGAATATCGAAATACTTCGCAAATTAATTTGTGATATTTGTTCTCGTAAGTTTGCATAGCGCGTCTTAATTCTTAGCTTTATCAACCAGCTGGTTTTTCTTGATCCATGGCATCATGGAGCGGAGGCGCTCGCCGACTTCTTCGATCTGGTGTTCGCCTTCGATGCGGCGGATAGCCTTCATAGTTGGCATGCCTGATTTTGTTTCAGTAACGAATTCTTTTACGAACTGGCCAGTTTGAATTTCGGTCAGAATTTTTTTCATCTCTGCTTTAGTTTCGGCAGTCACAATGCGGGGGCCGCGTGTGAGGTCGCCATATTCGGCAGTGTTGGAGATGGAATAGCGCATATTGGCAATGCCGCCTTCATACAACAGGTCAACGATCAGCTTTGTTTCGTGCAGACATTCGAAATACGCCATTTCCGGCGCGTAGCCAGCCTCAACGAGTGTTTCAAAGCCAGCCTTGATAAGCGCGGTAATACCGCCGCAAAGAACAGCTTGCTCACCGAAAAGGTCGGTTTCGCATTCTTCGCGGAAATTGGTTTCGATGATACCGGAGCGTCCGCCGCCAACAGCAGAAGCATAAGAAA
Organism: Bdellovibrionales bacterium; assembly: GCA_037969275.1. GTDB lineage: Bacteria > Pseudomonadota > Alphaproteobacteria > Micavibrionales > Micavibrionaceae > UBA2638. The sequence goes on from JBBKXC010000232.1 coordinate 4,128, forward strand.
GCGCAATGTCTTTGGCTTTACCGGAAGCATCTTGGTCTACAGCGATCAAACAAGGAACGCCGCCGCCTTTTGTGTACTCGCCGCGCACTGTGTGGCCGGGACCTTTAGGCGCGATCATGATAACGTCGTTATCGGCAGGCACTTCGATCAAGCCGAAATGAATGTTCAGGCCGTGCGCAAATGCGAGCGCCGAGCCTTTTTTCAAGTTAGGCGCAATTTCATCGCGGTAGATATCGGCTTGAAGTTCATCAGGCGTTAGAATCATAAGAACATCTGCCCAAGCGGCCGCTTCGGCAACACTCATGCATTTAAGACCGGCATTCTCGGCTTTCGCGCGTGATTTTGAGCCTTCTTTAAGAGCAACGCGGATATCTTTAACACCGCTGTCGTTGAGGTTATTTGCATGCGCATGGCCTTGTGAGCCGTAGCCTACAATTGCCACTTTCTTGTTTTTAATCAATGCGATATCGCAGTCATTGTCGTAGTAAACGCGCATAGATGTATCGCTTCCTTTTGCCTGATTGATGTGGGCAACGTTGCTCTGGGCCATAATTATTCCTTCTCATTTATAGGTAATCAACTGGTATAGAACAGAATTTATGTCTTTTATGCAACTAAAAATGCGCAATTTCGGGGCATGGCTGTTATGCGTTAATGATATGAAAGCCTATTGATCGAGCGCTTGTCCGACAGTATCGGTAATTTTTAACCAATCTTTGAGTGATGTCAGAATTTGGCCGTCTTTTTTGCCATAGATTTTATCATTCATATTGAGCTGATATATTTCAGCCGTATAATTCATCTGCATAAATCCGAATTGCTCGATAAAATTACACGAATAGGTTTTATCATTGTTATACCAGTCATCGCTTTCGACAAGCTGGAGGGTGACTGTGCGATCACCGTCGATTGTATCGGGGGTCGAAAATTCGGTTTTTTTGATTTCCTTGATGGAAAAGCCGTTTTCAATAAATATTCCTATTGCGGCCTTACAGCCATTAACCAGCTTGGCATCGGCCTGCTCACGGCTGACGCAGCCACTCAAAAGTAAAACAGCGCTTAAAGATAAAAATACGTAAAAATGGGGCTTCATAATACACTTCCAATATTAATTAGGCAGTGATGGCCTCTTCACCGCGGGAGATAGCAGCCACGCCGGTACGGCTAACATCTGAAAGTCCCAAGGGGCGCATCAGATCCATAAAGGCGTCGATTTTTTCTGTTGTGCCTGTGACTTCAAAGACAAAAGATTTAAGGGTGGAATCCACTACGCGCGCCCGGAAAATATCTGCAATGCGCAGGGCTTCAATGCGTTTCTCTCCCGATGCGACAACCTTAACCAGCGCGAGTTCGCGCTCGACATGTGGGCCAAGCACGGTGAGGTCTTGCACGCGGCGCACAGGCACTTGCTTTTCTAGCTGGGTGCGGATCTGCTGAATGACCTGCGCTGTGCCTGAACACACAATAGTGATGCGCGATAGGCTGGCATCATGGTCGGTTTCGGCCACAGTGAGGCTGTCGATATTATAACCACGCCCTGCAAAAAGCCCGATAACCTTGGCCAAAACGCCAGGCTCGTTATCCACCAACACCGCGAAAGTATGGGATTCAATAACGCTCTCCTTCGGGCCGGGGCCGTAAAGGGAGCTGTTTTTACGTTTTTTAAGGGTGGCTTCACTCATGTCTTAGGTTATAGCGGAGATTTTGGGAGATGCAAATAGGTCTTGTGTTTTATTCGGGAAATCATTATTCGTAACACCATGGGAGATTACATAAATGGCGTGTAAACGAAAATATACCCCGCCGGAATGGGAGAATGGTCTTAATATTTCCACCTCCTCCTACAGAGGCATTGTGCAGGTCGATGACGTTGAGCAGGTTTTTACTGGCGGCGGTAAATACGATAAGACCGGATTTTTCCGCTACCCTGAAGTATACGAAGAAATAAGCGCGCGCGTTTTAACAGGTACAGGGCATAAACGCCTCCTAAGCCTGCCCTCTAGCGTTGGCTGCGAAGCGTATTCTTTAGCAGCCATATTTTCTAAACATGCTGCGCCTGACCAAAGCCTTGAAATTCATATGGCGGATATTTCGGACGCCAAATTACATGCGGCGCAAAGCGGCGTTTACCCTTACGGCTTTCATAATGGTGTTTTGAGTGAGTACCGTGATTATTTTAATGATGTCGGCGGCGTGCATATGACCGTAAAGCCGGAAATAAAGTCTATGGTTAAAGCATTGCCAGCCATAAATATTATGGATCAGCCAGAAATGGCTTTGCGCTATGATATGGTCGTGAGTTTGAATTTACTGTGCTATCTGCCGGATAGAGAGAGCAAGATAAGCGCTGTGCAATATTTATCGACCCTCACCGATGGGGCTCTTTGTATTTCACATGGCACGAGCGCAGCTTTTTTCGCGGATCATGACGCCGTTAATGACGCCCTTAATGAGGCCGGTTTTTATGAAGACAAATTCTTTGATGGATATAAAGGATATAAAAACGCGCAGTTTTATACGCCGCGCGGATTGGAATAAGAGCTTGCATAATTTTAACTAAATATATATGCATGTGTTATATTATAACACTTACTGAGTAGAGATATGCCGCACGATCATAACCACGACCATAAGCACAATGAGCACGATCATGAATGTGATCATAATCAAGCGCACGGGCATGATGATCATGATTGCGCAGATCACGCTCACGTCAATGACAACAATAAGCATGATCATAGTGGTCATCATGAACATGATCAGCATGAACATAGCGCGCACGGGCATTCGCCTCCGGAAAAAAAGACGGGGCGTTTGGCCTCTTTATTTAACAACCGCGTGACGCGTGCGCTGGGTAAAATTCAAAAGCCACTTTATATCGGCGCTTCTTTTGCTTTGGTGGCATCAAGTGCGCTTGTCGCGCCCGCCTTGGCGCTGCCGAGCGCGGCGGCTCTGGGCGCGGGGCTATTTCTTATGCACAAAACATCCGAATATGCGCTGGACGACATTACGCATTTTGGGAGCGCGGCGGGACTATCGGCGATGAGCCTTGGGGTTCTCTCCGGCCTTGTCCATAGCGCCAGCGAAGCTTTCGTCAGTGCGCAGGCGGTTATTGGCGGCAATACTGATCTTGCGCTCTCTAACATTGTGGGCGGCTCTATTGTGCATACGCTTGGAATTTTGGGCGCGGCTGCGGCAATTGCGGGCATTGGCGATAAACAAAGCGGCACGCTTGGCTGGAAATTCAATACGCTGGTTATGGCGGGCGGCGCTGGGGCGTTTGGCGGGCAGCTTTTAACGGGCAATCTTTGGAGCGGCCTTAGCGCGGCTATGCTCGGCTATGGTGGTTATTACCTTTATAAGCGCGTGAGCGGCGATGAAGCCTGCGTGCATGATCATGGCGAGGGCGCGGCTTGTGGACATTCCCATCATGGACATGATCACGGGCATGGGCATGGTGGCGATGGACACGAAGATCATGCAGAAAACCAATCAAAATTATTAAACGGAACCAAAGCGGCGCTTTCGCTTGGTGCGCTCATCGGGATGTCGCATTACGTCGTGAAAAACGCGCTGGATTTATCATCCGATTGGAATATCAATCACACTGTAATGGGCGTGGTTTTAGTCGCGGCGGGCACGGCACTTTCGGAGGCATATCTCACCATTCGCGCGGCGATGGATAAGAAAACGGAATTTGCGCTCGGGAATGTTTTGGGCTGTAACATCACCAATACGCTTTTAGTTGGCGGCGCAATTGGTGCATTGGCTGGGCTGGATAATCTTGGCTTTGAGATGGCCGAACACTTAAAGGAAATTAATGTCCCTGACAGCCTTAATCTCAATTCTCTTGAGGGTAAAATTAATTGGGGCGTCTTTGCTGGCGCGGCGGCTGGCGTTACAGGTTTAATGGCCGCGCAAAAAGGTCACATCACCCGCAAGCAGGGCGGAGTTATGGCAGCGTCTTATCTGGCTTATGTGCTGGCGACATCGCATTTCAGCGAACCTTTATTTAACTGTCATGAGGATTTTGTAAACGGCGAGGTTG
>JBBKXC010000233.1:0-3763 GCA_037969275.1 Bdellovibrionales bacterium
GCTTATGGATTTGCGGGCGACACCGCTAGGCATGCAGCCTGGCGTGCGCGTGCATATGAACGCCCTTGAGCAAATATTGCAAGGTGAGTACCTCATTCGTCCTTATACCGCCTTGCAGCACGAGATTGGCGCCGCCATCGGGGTTTCTATTCTGATTATCCTGCTCTCGTTTTTTGTTAATCCGGTGTGGCTGGGTTTAATGGCGGTGGGGGTTTCGACGGGAGCTTTTTGGACGTCATGGCTGCTATTTGCCGAGTATGGCGGTTTGTTCGACCCTGTGACTCCCTCCGTTATTGTCATGATTATATTTGTTCTATCCTCGACGCTGAGTTACCTCAAAACGGAATTCGAGCGCCGTCAGGTGCGTGATGCCTTCGGCCTTTATATTTCACCGGACTTTATGAAGGAGCTGACCAGCAACCCTGATAAATTACAGCTTGGCGGTGAGATCAAGCCTTTGACGGTAATGTTCACCGATATCCGAAGCTTTACCACAATATCCGAAGGTTTGACGCCGCAAGAGCTTATCCAGCTTATGAATGACTTCTTGACGCCGATGTCTGACCTTGTGATGTCACACCGCGGGACGATTGATAAATATATGGGCGATGCGATGATGGCGTTTTGGAATGCGCCGCTAGACGACCCTGACCATGAACGCCATGCCTGTATTACCGCCCTGAAAATGAACGAGGCTTTAGTGCCGATTAACGAAGCGGTGAAGAAAAAAGCCGAGGAAATTGGAAAGACGCCTGTGCTGCTGAATGCGGGTATTGGTATTAATTCAGGGCCATGCGCGGTGGGGAATATGGGATCAAAGCAGCGCTTTGCTTACTCCGCGCTGGGTGATGCGGTTAATCTTGCCTCACGCCTTGAAAGCCAGACGAAAAACTACGGCGTTAATATTTTGATCGGTGAGGCGACCAAGCAAAAAATCCAAGATTTTGCCGTGCTGGAGATGGATTTAATTCAGGTGAAGGGCAAGACTTTGCCTGTTAGAATCTTTGCATTGCTCGGCGATGAGGCGCTCGCCGCCGGAGCCGAGTTTAGTGCGCTTAAAGTAAAGCATGAAAGCATGCTCACGGCGTACCGTGAAAAAGAATTTGATAAAGTTGTTGAAATATCAAAGGCTTGCAAGGGGTTCTTAAGCGGTCAACTTGATCTGTTTTATGACGAATATATAGACCGCGCCATCGATCTTATCAGAAAACCGCCGCCTAAAGATTGGGATGGGGTATTCGTGGCAAAGAGCAAATAATTCTCTTGTTGAAAATATAGGGGCTGCACTTCAAACTTTTTAAAAGTTAACTGAGAGAGCCCATTATGTAAATATAAATGAGCGCGCTCAAAACACTGAAAATTAGAATGGTTTCAAAAAGCACAACGCTGATTATGTATGCGCGGCGTAAATTTTCAAGCTCTTCATCTTTTATGCTTTCGTAGGATTGCCTTTCGAAAGGTAAACCAAAAAAGCGGTGAATGATTTTATCGTGAAGCGAGCGTTCTTCATGCATTTTGTTTCTAATTTGAAGCGCTGTTTCGGGGTGATATTCAACTAACCATTTTGCAAAATTATGGCGCGTCATGAGCAGCGCGCAAAAGCAAATTATGTTGATTAAAACAAATATGAAATAGAGGGCCATTAAAACTTGGCTCTTTCCCAGCCGTGAACCAAAGATGTAATATCTTTTTCACTGGCCGGGCGGGCGAAGTAATAGCCTTGGCACTGATCGCAATCCAGATCGCGCAGAATTTGCGCTTCTTCTATATGCTCAACGCCCTCGGCAATAATCTTCATATTCAAATTTTTGCTAAGTGAGATGATGGATTTGACCAAGGCCAAGGACGAATCGTCTTTTGTCATTTCGCGAATAAAGCTCTGATCAATCTTAAGCGTATCAATTGGGAAATAGTGCAAATAGCTGAGCGATGAATAGCCTGTGCCAAAATCATCAATAGAAATGCCCATGCCTGCATTGCGGCACATTTCGAGCGTGGCTCTCGCATTATCGGGCTGCCCCATCAAAAGCCGCTCAGTAATCTCTAGATGCACTTGTTCTGGCAAAACATCGCTCTCGCTGATTGTGTCATAAACGCTCTCGACAAAATGCTCGGAGGCAAAATCATGGCTAGTAAAATTGACGCTCATAAAGAGCTTTTTATGAATACCCGTTTTGTGTTCGATACGTTTTAAGGCCATCAAAGCCTCGCGCAGCGCCCAGCGGCTGGCGGTTACAATCATGCCGCTATCTTCGATAATTGGAATAAAAACGCCCGGTGATATGAAACCCTTTTCCTTGTGTTCCCAGCGCATGAGCGCTTCAAAGCCTGCGATGTCCCCTGTTTTAAGGTCAATGATGGGCTGGTAATGCAGGCAAATCTCGCTGCTTTTCAGCGCGGATTTGAAATCATTGGCAATTTTGATGTTCTCAATCGCATTGCTTTGTTCGACAAAGTTATGCTCGAGGAGCTCGGGGGGTGGCCAATGCTTGCTCTCACCGCTAATGTCGGAGCGAGCCAGCATATCGCGGTAGCGCGTCAGGATAACCTGCGTCGTCATGCGCAAAACCGGATCGGCGCCTTGGAGGCGGCGGGCAAAGTCTTCGGCTGTTATTTCCAGTAAGGTGCAATCCTCAAGGGCGCGAATCGTTGCTGTGCGGGGCGCTTTGTCGACCAGCGACATTTCCCCAATCATTGAGCCATTGCCGCGGGTTGCCACGGTTTGCGTCGTGCCATCGGCCTTATCGATGAGAATTTCGACGCGGCCTTCTTCGATGATATAGGCTGTCTCGCCTACATCCCCTTGGCGCATAATGATCTCGCCACTTTTAAAATTTTTTGGTGCGTCAGTAGTCATAACAATGAAAATATATTCTTAGCTTAAATGAAGATTACCCCGTCCGATTTATAGAATACCTCAAAGACTTTACAAAATCTTTAAAAGATGAAAATAAAATTGCGACAAATGCTTGACAAAAAAGCCCTTCAAGCGATATTGTCCGCTATCGTTAAAGAATATAAAAATTGGAATGAGTACAATGAAAGTTGTTAATTCACTAAAAACATTGAAAACAAGAGACCGTAATTGCCGCGTAGTGCGCCGCAAAGGACGTCTATACGTTATTAATAAGAAAAACCCGCGCTTTAAAGCTCGCCAAGGTTAATCTTAAACGCATTCTCTTTGTTCATCAGAAGAAATTCTCAAATTTTCAAATCGGAATGCATAACTGATCGTGCATTGCGCAATTGCCTCTGCTATAACCGATAGCGATTTAACCTTTACTCTTTAAGTGTGAACCATGTTCTCTAGGCTTTTTGGCTTTATGTCCGCCGATATGGCGATTGATCTCGGAACCGCGAACACGCTGGTTTACGTTAAAGATCAAGGCATCGTGCTGAACGAGCCTTCAGTTGTCGCCATTTCAATGATGGGCGGGAAGAAGCAGGTTTTGGCCGTAGGTAACGAAGCCAAGCAAATGCTCGGACGTACCCCTGGAAGCATCACTGCAACGCGCCCCTTACGTGATGGCGTTATCGCCGATTTCGAAGTTACAGAAGCTATGATTAAGCACTTTATCCGTAAAGTGCATAACCGCCGCTCTTTCGTATCCCCTAAAATGGTTATTTGTGTACCGTCCGGCTCAACTGCCGTTGAGCGCCGCGCTATTCAAGAATCAGCGGAAAGCGCAGGAGCATCCGAAGTTTACCTCATTGAAGAGCCTATGGCCGCCGCTATTGGCGCGGGCCTTCCTGTGACCGAGCC
>JBBKXC010000234.1:0-5530 GCA_037969275.1 Bdellovibrionales bacterium
AGCTGCGCAATATCATTGGCCAGCGCTTCGGAGGTGAGCGGACCTGTCGCGATGATAACATGCTCCCATTCGGTAGGCGGCAGGCCAGCGACTTCGCCGCGCTCTATGGTGATGTTTGGGTGCTCTGAAAGGGCTTTGGTCACGCCTGCGGAGAAAATGTCGCGATCAACGGCAAGCGCGCCGCCAGCTGGCACTGCGGCTTTGCCACCTTCATGCATGATGATGGAATTTAATTTACGCATTTCCTCATGCAAAAGGCCAACAGCGTTGTGATCCGCGTCATCCGAGCGGAAGGAGTTGGAGCACACTAGCTCGGCGCAGTAATCGGTGGAATGGGCGGGCGTGCCGCGCTCTGGCCGCATTTCATGCAAAATGACCTTGATGCCGAGATTAGCAGCCTGCCAAGCCGCTTCCGAGCCAGCAAGGCCAGCGCCAATAATATGTAAGGGGGATTTGTTTGTCATGGGGAGGGTTTTACCAGAAACCCTGCGCCACGTGCAATTTTTATTTACAAGGAGAACGCTTCTGGCACTTCACAGATATGCTTGAGGTAATCTTTTATTTCCTGTCCTGTGGGGCGGGCGGCTTCCTTTTTCGGCGGCTCTTCAGCGATCGTCACCATGTAAGAATCAAGTTCTGCCGCTGTGAATTCGCCCTTTAAACCGCTAAATAGCTGATTATTCATGGCCATTTCCCGCATTTCTTGCGTTTCTACTTCGAAGGTATCTCTCAATAAATAATCGATAAGGCTCATTTTTTCTCCCTGAATTTTTATAAATACTAGCCGATTTTTGCAATAATGTCAATTATGGTAAATATGTAAACACGTGTTGATGCCAATGCTTTATATGGCCTTGTCAAAAGCGGTGCAGGTTGTAAACTTTGGTGGTTATAAGAATCAGCAAAAGGGTTTCATTACATGATTTCATTGAAAAAAGTTTTACTAAGCGGCGCCGCTATCGCAGCGCTGACATTCTCATTGCCAGCAATTGCCGCAGATCACGGCGCGGCGCATCATGACGAAATGCCTGCCGACCAAGGCGCGCCCGATGATCACGCCGAAGCGCCGGTGGAAGATCACCCGATGCTTCAAATGGAAGAAGAGCATGAGCTTAGCGTTGAGGAACATCACGCGCCAAGCGGTGACACAACGCTTATGGTGACGGAAACAACAACCACGACGACTACTGCCGCCACTCCTCCTGCCGCGCGCCACCATGAGGTTGCTGGAAAAAATTTGTGCCAATCCGGCCACATGCAATCTCCGATCAATATCGCCGAATATATGCCTGAATCATTGGCTAAGCTGAAAATAGCTTATGCGCCAACTAAGCTGGCTGTTGTGAATAATGGCGATGCTATTGGCGTTCGCTACGAGCCGGGCAGCAAATTTATGTCTGCCGATAAGGTTTATGATCTGCTGGGTTTCAGCTTTCATTCGCCAAGTGAGCATTACGTGAACGGCGCGCCATATCCTGTGGAGATGCAGCTTATGCACCGCGCTGAAGATGGCGGCATGGCGGCACTGGGCGTGATGATGAAACTAGGGGCGGCCAATCCGGCTATCCAGAAAATTCTTGATAATGTCCCAACATCAGGCGGGGAAACTGTTCGCGCCGATGTTATGCTGGATATGGTGGAGCTTTTGCCATCACAGGGGAATTACTATGTTTATGATGGCTCGCTCACAATGCCGCCTTGCACCGAAGGTGTTAAATGGCATGTGCTGAAACAGCCAATCGAGCTTTCCCTTGACCAGCTTCACGCCTTTCAGATGCTCTACCCGATGAATGCCCGTTCCGTGCAGCCGTTGAATGGCCGCATTGTTAGCGGAAGTCAGTCTGGCTCATAACTTGGGATATTTAGGCGCTATGCAGGAGGTTATCTCCTTGCCTCAGTCGCCATGAATAGGTTTTTAAAAAAGCCGCAGGAGCATTCTTCTGCGGCTTTTTGCTAGTTCCAGAACTCTTCCTCGCTTGGGACGCGGGAGAAGGCGATTTTGGTGCCTACATGACCGGCCAGTGTTTTAGGCGGCAGGCCGAGCGTGACGGTTTCTTTTTGGTATTTATTCTGAAGATGGTCGAGCGCCTTGGCCAGCGCCTCTTGTGTTGCCGATTTTTGGCGCGCCTCAGGTTCTTGCTCTACGAAGAGATCGCCCGTTATTTGCTCTTTCTCGCGTAGCGCCGAGAGAACCACAGCCACTTTTTTGAATTTCGGCGTGGGGAGGTTATAGGCCGTTTCACAATAGGCGCGCATTTCTTCCCAAAGCTCATCGAGCATGGCCAGAAAGGTGAATGGATCATTGGCCGCATTGCAGCGCTTCTCTCCGCCCCATCGCAAGCGGTGATCATAGCTTTGCCCCTGTATGGTAACGCTAAAGCTTAATGAGGCGGCGTAGAGGTCTTGGCGGCGCAGTCGCTGCGTGGCCTTGACCAGCAAGCGGCGCGCCATGAGCCGCGCTTTTTCCGGTGTGCGCAGATCAGGGTCGAGCACGCGGCTATGGCCGATCATGGAGCGGTTGGTTTCGGCCACCGAAAAATCATAACCGTGCAGCGCGTACCAAAAGCGCTCGCCTTGAACGCCGCCCCAAATTTTGCGCGCGTGTTTGGGCGAGGTGTTCCAGAGTTTTTCCATCGTGGTGATGCCCGCATTTATGAGGCGCTTTTCCATGTTGGCGCCAATGCCGGGCAGATCGGTGAGCTTAAGCTCGAGCAAGCGCCCCGGAAGATCTTCGGGCTTGAGAATAACAAGCCCGTCCGGTTTTTGCATGTCTGAGGCTATCTTGCCGAGAAGGCTATTGGGCGCAATGCCGATAGAGCAGCTGATGGCCGGGCCTATATTTTCCCAAAGGCCGCGTTTGATGCGCATGGCAATTTCGGTGGCGCCCTCGACCGTACGGCGTGAGGGGGGGAGGCGGCTGTCGAGCTCGTCAATAGACCAGACTTTATTGATTGGCGTATGCTTGACCACCTCGGCGATAATGCGGTTGTGGTATTGCACATATTTATCTGGGCGAGACTGCACGCAAATCAGCCCGGGGCACATGCGCTTTGCATCGCGGATGATTGTGCCTGTTTTAACGCCGTAGGCCTTGGCCTCATAAGACGCGGCAATCGCGCAGGTATGGGGCGTGTCCATCGGTACAACCGCCACAGGCTTGCCGCGCAGGGCCGGGTTTTCCTGCTGCTCGACGCTGGCAAAATAGCTGTTGAGGTCAAAGAATAGCCATTTGAGGTCGTGGGGTTTCTCCATGCCTTTTGTGCCTGTTTTTCTAAAAATTGGGTTGATAATTTAGTATACGCGAGAATTAGAACAAATCAAGAACATTTTTAACTGCGCAATATTAAATAAATGGTAAGGCTCTTGCGGTACAAATAAGAAAGGAGTTCAATAGATGCACATCAAGAATCCCAAGGGGATATTCGTTTTATGAATACACAAGGCATAACCGATAGCCGGTTCCATATGTGGCGCGCCGTTTTCGCCATGGCGCATGTCGATGGTGAAGTTACGGCAGAGGAACTCGCCTTTGCGGGGCAGTATCTGGATAAGGCCCCCTTTACTGAAGAGCAGAAAGACGCTCTGCGCGCGGATTTAAGCGAGCCGCAAAATGTCGGCGAGATGTTGATTCATGTCACCAGCCTTAACGATCAGGCCGATTTTTTCCAATTCTCGCATATGCTGGCCTGGAAGGACGGCGATTATTCTGCGCAAGAGCAAAACTTGCTGGATCGCTTGAACAGCGAGCAAATGCAAAAATTCAATAAGGCCGATGTCGCGCGTAATATCCGCGAAGCCCGCAAGGCCGCTATTTTACGCCGTGCTATCGAGGATGAGAAATTCGAGAAACAGGCGCGTGATGTATCGGGCTTTGCCAATGTGATCCGCTTTGTTGCCCCATGGATGGAGATGCGTGAATTCGAAGCGCCCGAGCCGGAAATGTTCAAGCTCTGGCGCGCTGTGTTTTCTCTGGTGCATGCCGATGGTGATCTGGCCGAAGAAGAGCGCGGCTTTGTCGAGGGCATGATGGAGGTGTTCCATTTCTCCGCCGAGCAGCGCGCAGAGATAGAGCAGGATTTAACGGCCGCGCCCGATACGCTGGCGCTCTTTAGCGCGCTAAAAAATCTGCGCCACCGCAAACAGTTTTTCGTTATGGCCCGCACGATCATTTGGTGCGACGGGATTTTCCATGACAAGGAAAGAGATATTATCGAGCGCATCACCGCGTATCTTGGCGCAAGCGCACAAGATTATGCAGCCGAGCTGCGCTGGGTTGATCGCAAGCCCGAGAGCGCGGCGCCCCGCAATGATTGGGAAACCGATGAAGAAATCATGATGAAGGGCGTTGTACGACAAATGCTCGATTTTTATAAAACTGCCGCCAAGGGAGATGCCGGATAATGAGTGTAAATGAAAGCCAATTCTATATGTGGAGGACGTTGTTCGCGATCTCGCATGCCGATAATGTGGTGAGCCCTGAGGAAATCCGGTTTATGACCGAAGCTATTGAGGATGTTCCCTTCTCGGAAGAGCAAAAGGACATTCTGAAAGGCGATATTTTTGAGGGTAAGGATATTGTCGAAATGTTCGAAAAAATATCCAATGGCGCCGATCAGGCGGCATTCTTTCGCTTTGCGACAGATCTTGTCTGGGTAGATGGCGATTACGGCGAGGAAGAGCAGGCGATCATGTTGAAATTAAAACGCCTGCACCTTCAAAGTGTCAATGTTGATGATTTAATCGGCAATATTAATCTGGAGCTTGAAAATGACGATGAGCGCGATTTCCATGCCACTAAGTCGTCGAGCCAGAGCCAGTCGGGAAGCCGCAAAGATATCAAAAATATCATTTATTCTTTCCGCGATCATTTCTTGAAAGACAAAATGGGAAAATAGGACAAAGAAAAATGCCTAACCCTAGAGCCGTAGCGCCGCAGCAGACAGTGCCGCCTGCAGCAGCAATATTTCATTTAACGAAATAAATAGCCCTTATTCCCTAACTCTTCACCGCCGGCCGGTTCGATATCCGCTGGATCAAGGGGGTACTCAGTGCCATTATACTTAGCGGCAACTGTTTTGGAGTTAGCCCATCTGCCGGAAACGCGGATCAAGATATCTTTCCAGCCATTGGTCGAGATGTCGGAGCTATAAATCGGGGCGCGAACGGGCTGGATGCTGTTGACGAGGGTAAAGTGGTCATTATGCGCCTCTATCACAAGCATTGTGCAGCCATGCGTTCCGCACCAATATCCGTATGGCGTTTTAAACAGTACAAGCGCATCGCGGCGCGCATCATCGTTTAGATCAAGGCGCTGGAATTCAAAGGTAGAATGTAAGGGCGCTTTCATTTCGGCCAGTACGGTTTTAACCGATTGCGCCAGCGCGTAATCGCTTGGGTCTTGCACGGAAGGCATTGGTGTAAGAGGGCGGATATCGCTTATCTCAGGCGTGGATTGGCACGCGCCCAGTAATAAAAAGGCGCAAAAAGCGATTAAAATGGGCGTATGATTGGACATGCTTCTAGCTTAGAG
>JBBKXC010000235.1:0-3485 GCA_037969275.1 Bdellovibrionales bacterium
AAGATCCTCAGAGGATAAAGGTTTTGGAAATTCAATATCGTAATAAAAGCCGTTTTCAATGGTCGGCCCAATAGCCAGCTTGGCCTCGGGATAGAGATTTTTAACCGCGCGCGCAAGTAGCTGCGCTGCCACTGTATGGCGCATAATCTCTAGGCCCTCATCGCTATCAAGCGTGATGATCGAGAATTTAGCGTCCTGCGTGATCGGGTCACTCATATCGCGCTGCGCGCCATTAACCGTCACCGCAACGGCTGCTTTTGCTAAGGATTTAGCTATACTTTCGGCTATATCCAGCCCCGTAACACCCGACGGATAACTGCGCTTAGCGCCGTCTGGCAAGGTAATTTCAATATTTTGAGCTAGGGGGTTTTCTGCGGGGTTCATCGTCTTATATTACTTCTTATGTTATTAGCTATGAATATATTTTTAAACATAGTCAAAGCATTGGATTGTGATGCTTAAACCAAAGCGCATGGCGGCAGGTATTGCAAGCACTAAGAGTATATTTTTTATTAAATTTTAAAGCAACTGGCGCGTTATAGGCTGGTAAATATAAAACAAAAGAGGTGTGACTATGCATATGAATTCTATAGAAAAAGACGGCAATTTTTTACGTATAAATGTTGGCGAAAAAATTACCCTTGAAGATTACAAAAACCATTTTCTCCCGCTTGCCCAAAATATAATCGGCACGTACGGGGCTATACGTATCCTATTAAATTTTCTGGATGTTAAGGGCTGGGATCTTGAGGCGGCTAAGCTCGACCTTCTGACAACAGCAAAGCTTGGTAAGAATTTTGTGAAACTGGCTTTTGTAAATCCATCATTAAAAGAAAAAATTACCCGCCAAACACTTTCCCCCTTTATAGGCGGAGATATCCGGTTTTTTGAAAAAGAGGAATTACCGATCGCGCTACAATGGATTAAAACGCCCTAGCGTTCGTTCATCGCATTATCAAGCGTTTTGACAAATGGCTTTAGCAAATACTGCATAACCGTTTTTTCGCCCGTCAAAACATCAATTGAGGCCACCATACCGGGGATAATAGGCAAAATTTCGCCTTTACGCTTGAGCTCATTCTCATCCGTACGCAAGCGTACACGGTAAAAGCTATTGCCTTCCTCATCTTCAATTGTATCGGCGGATATATCGAGCACTTCTGCCTTCAATCCACCATAGATCGAGAAATCATAGGCGGTAATTTTAACAACCGCTTTTTGTCCCGGATATAAAAATGCAATATCGGCAGGGCGAATGCGGGCTTCGACAAGTAATTGATCGTCCATTGGTACAATCTGGATAATGTCCTCGCCGGGACGTACAACGCCGCCGACTGTATTGGCCATGATTTCCTTAATTGTCCCTTTCACTGGGGATTTCAGCTCTGTACGTGTTTTGCGTTCTTTCAGGGCAGAGAGGCGCTCACGAATCTCATTGAGCTCAATCAGCTTGGCCGAAAGCTCTGTTTGCGCTTGCGCCTGCGAATTTGTTGTTGCCTCGTCAATGCGGGCGTTTATCTCATCCACGGCTGATCTGGCGCGAGGGAGACTTGAGGTATAACCGTTAAGCTCGGACTGCTTTTCACGCATCCCGCGCTCTAATTGCAATAGCTCCAGCTTAGGGGCCGAGCCTCTCGCTACGAGTGGCTCGATCATAGCCATTTCCTGACGCTGTACGCTTAGTACGCCGCGCGTATCAGTAATGCGCATCTCAAGCTCGCGCACTTCTTGCTCTCTTTGAGAAAGTTGCTGCTGGAAAACATTGATCTGGTTTAAAAGCTGCTGCTGATTAGCTCGAAACGCGTTCATTTCCTCGGTTACAGAGCTCGGCGCGCCTTGCATTACCGTATCTGGAAAGACCACTGTTTTTTTACCCTCAGCCTCGGCCTGCAAACGGGTTATTGAAGCCAGAAGGCCAAAAAAGCGGGCATTATTCGCGCCAAGATCAGAAGAGGCGTCAATATCGCTAAGACGCATCAAAACCTGGCCGGGTTCAACCTGATCGCCTTCTCTCACCAAAAATTCCTCAACTATGCCGGCCTCAAGCGTCTGCAGAGATTGAATCTCGCTTGACGGAATAACTTTACCGTCGCCGCGCGTTACTTCATCCAGCGCAGCCCAATTGGCCCAAAACACAAAAATAACAAAAAATGCAGCGATAAAAAGCAGTAAAAGATGGCGCGAAAGTGGTAAATCCTCATCGACGACCTCAAAAAACGATAGCGCATGTGCTTCGGCGCGCTTAACTTGTTCTTTGGCCCAGCTTTGGCGGATGTTTTTCCAGTCTTCATCCTTATTCATGCTGCCCTGCTGCGGGTCTTGCTGGCCTTTTTTGCCAATCTGCGCGGCGTCAAGGGCTTCCTTGACAGCAGCCTTCATAGCAGCTTCATCAGCGCCCGCCATTTTCAATTCTTTGGGATTTTTCTTAACTTCCGGTTTTTTGTCTTTTTTATTGGCCATGTTTATGCGTCCGTATCTTCTGCGGCTGTGCCATATTGGCGCGCCTGCAATTTGCGGATAACCTCATCCTTAGGGCCGTAAGCCACCAAACGTCCTCGGTCAATAAGGATTAGCTTGTTTACGAGGCCCAGCATCGCACCCTTATGCGTGATAAGGATAGTAGTTTTACCCTCGCATAAGACATCAAGGCGTTTTTTGAGGCGGTTCTCTGAAGCCGGGTCCATAGAGGCAGTCGGCTCATCCAGAATAAGAATTGGTGGATCATATAAAAGCGCGCGCGCAATCGCTACAGCCTGACGCTGACCGCCGGAGAGCGCATCGCCGCGCTCGCCCACTTGTGTATCCAGACCGGCTTGAGAATCGCGCAAAAATTCCATAACGCCCGAAAGCTCGGCCGCCTTGAGAACCGCGCGATCAGGCGCAGTTTCATGGCCCATTGTAATGTTATCACGCACCGAGCCATAGAATAGCTGCGGGCTTTGCTGAACGGCGCCGACATTACGGCGCAAATCGCCGGGATCAATTTGGCGTACGTCTGTACCGTCGATTTGAATAGAACCGTTTGAAGGCTCGTACAGATTAATTAAAAGCCGCTCCAGCGTTGTCTTACCGGAGCCAACAGCACCGATTATGCCCACTTTATCGCCCGCCTCGATTGTAAAACTCAAATGATTGACCGCTGGTGTACTTTGGCCAGGATAGTGGAATACAACATCACGGAACTCCACTTCACCGCGACAATCCGCCATCGGAACAAAATGTTTGCCAGCAGGGCGCTCAACAGGTTTACGCATCAACTCGTCCAAATGGAACAAGGCTTGTTTGGATTGGTTATAGCGGGTCATAAGCCCTGCAACTTGTGCAAGCGGCGCCATTGCACGGCCCGAAATAATAACGCACGCCACAAGCGCACCCATTGAAAGCTGCGCATCAGCGATCAGAAACACGCCGACAATAACAATTAGCATACTAACGACTTGCTGGATAAACACCGCCCAATTCTGGGCAAAAGCCGACAATCTGCG
>JBBKXC010000236.1:0-3959 GCA_037969275.1 Bdellovibrionales bacterium
ACATCTGGATGAAAAGCCCAGTTTTCCGACATCATAGAATGAATTTCGACATAATCAGAGCCATTCCCCGTGCCTCTTGCGCTGGAGTATTTAGCCTCCGAGCCCTTAAGACCGTTCAAGGCATGACCGCCTTCATGGAAGAAGGTTTCGACCTGCCCCGGGCTGACCAGAACAGGCAAATTGCCCTCCGGCTTAACGAGGTTCATGTTCATAATAGTGATATTAAGCTTTCCCGAAGACGCGTCCGCATTTTGAATTTCGCTCATCCATGCGCCGCCCTCTTTCGAATCCGGACGCGCAAAAAGATCAACATACAAAATAGAATTTTTGCCGGTTTTATTGTCTTTTACATCATAAACAAGGATTTCCGAATTCCACACTGGATAGGCATCCGATTTGGTAAATGTCATGTTCATATGCTTGGAGGCATGCTCGAGCCAGCCGGACATAACGCTATTCACTTCGAGATATTGCGAGAGCTCGGTATCGTTATAGCCAAGCACCTCAGTGCGGTAGCGCGCTGCATAAAACTGCACATCCCATGGCTCCATTTTCGGGCCCTTATTCTCATCAACCCAGTTCTGGAGCGTAAGCATATCGCTTTCAAAAGCAAAAAGTAATGGCTCCATAGTCTGATCGAACAAATTCTGAACGTTCGGGACGCTGCCCGCCATCGTTCCCGCAAGGCTAGACTGCGCGTAATTTTCGTAGCCCAGAAGTTTCGCGCGCTCATCGCGCAAGCCATGGATCTCTTTAATCAATCCGGCATTATCATGCGGCGCCACTTTGCCCACAAGGTCCATAGCCTCATGCATCTTGCGGCGGAATCCTTGATTTTCGGCCATAGCAAGAAGCTCATCCACCATCAGGCGCTCAGGCACAAAGAGCCAGCCCTTTTCATGACCTGCTTCTTTAGCTGCATCACGGAAAGACGCCTTTTTATCCTCGGGAACGCCAGCAAGCTCACTTTCATCCGTTACGAGGAAAGCCTGCTGCTTTTGCGCGGCGTGAGAATTTTTATTAAATTGGTTACAAGCAATAATCATTTGATTATCAATCTCGTTGATGCGCGCCTGACCTTCAGGTGCAAGCAATGAGCCGGACCGCTCGAAAGATTTCTTCAGGTTCTCGAGGAACCATAAATCTTGAGAATCCAACCCCAGCGTATCTTTGGCGTCATATACAGCGGCGAAACGCGCGCCCATCTCTGAATCTTGTGATATTTCACTCGTGGCATCATTACAAAGTGTTTCAAAATCGCCCGTCATGTTTTGAATGTTCTCACTGCGAATATTCAGATAATAATGCCAAAATACCAATGAAACTGTGTCCATATCATTATACAAAGCATCAAAGGGCTTTACGGTATTTTCGAAAGTTGGCGCAGCGGGATTATCCCTGATTTCCTTGAACTTTTCCTGCACATTTTCAATAGTTGCCTTTAAAGCAGGCAAAAAATCATCTTCTTTAATTGCGGTAAAGTTAGGGACTAAATCATTGGAAAATAAGGTGTTATTCATATTAAACGCTCTCTGTTATAACTCTTTGACTATATATACCCCAAGCTGGTAAATATGTCAAAGCACGGGGCACTTTGGCTGCGCCTCGATACGGCCATTTTAGCACCGTAATTTCTGGCCTTTTGGGATATGTTGAATATAGCGCTCTGTTTCTGGTATAATTGTTAACGTTCAAATATAGATTTAGGCTTTAATGACGACACTCACAAATGCAGATATTGATAAATTTCTAGGCAATTTTAGAGAAGAGACCCGCCCCAATTTTGTCGTTGTCTATATTAAGAGCCTTTCAGATCATTTGGAAAAATGTGAAGTGGCCATCGCCGCGCAGGACCCTTTATTACTAAGAGCCGAAATGCATGATTTTAAATCTCTTGGATATACAATCGGCGCCGCCGCGCTTGGAAGTCTTGCCGAAAAGCTTGAACTAAATGTTATAGAGGGCAATACAGGCGCTATTTTCGAAGATGCGCTAGGAATTATCCCGCTCGCCAAAGACCTGATTAACACTTTGGAAAAATGGCAAAGCGATAATACTTAATCTGCCCCCCAGCTATCCCTACAGTTAATTAGAGCCCGCCACTGCTTATGACTTGAGATATTGCTTGAGCTTTAAGTATAAATCCTCTTCCCTGACCGGCTTGGAGAGATAATCGTCCATTCCAGATTTCAAGCATTTTTCTTTTTCGCCGGCCATAGCATTGGCTGTCATTGCAATAATAATTTGAGGCACAGCCCTTTTTTCAGCTTCATAGCGCCTGATTTCCATTGTGGCATCAAACCCATCCATAACAGGCATCATACAATCCATGAGAACGATATCGTAGTTAGCCTTAGATGCGCGCAGCTTATTAACTGCTTCTTGCCCATTCTCGGCCAAATCAACGCGGCAGCCAAAGCCCTCAAGCATGCCCGTCGCAACCATCTGATTTACCATTTCATTTTCAACGAGCAAAATTCGCGCCCCGAGATTTTTATCCTTAACATCGCTATCATTTTTCTTGATAGTTTCCACCGTTCTCTCGGCCAGGGTCATCTCATAAAGCTTTTGGCGAAGATCATGTGTGTTTATCGGCTTGAGCATAAATGCGTCAAAAAGACCGGTCTCCACGTAATGATCAATATTCATTTCATCGGCCTGATCTTTGCCCAATGCCGTAATCAGAATAAGCTTCGTATCTTTTAAATCCGGATTGGCACGGATAATTTTGGCCATTTCGGGGCCCTTCATGTTTGGCATTTCAAAATCTATAATCGCCACATCAAAAGCCTTACCCTGTTCAAAATTACTCTCCAAGAGAGATAATCCAGTTTTGGCGCTCGCCGCGGATTTATTATCAACATTCAGCCGCTGCAATGCTGTTGTCAGGCTATCCCGAATGATCTTCATATCATCAACAAGAAGAACATGAAGGTCATGAATACTTTCCAGCATGACTAATCGTTTTTCCTCGTCACGCTCTATCACAACAGGCACAGTAATCTCGAACCAGAAAGTTGTCCCGACGCCAAGCTGACTATTCACATGAATTTCTCCGCCCATAATCTGAACAAGCTTTTGAGTAATTGCGAGGCCAAGCCCCGTACCGCCATATTTTTTGGTTGTGGACGCATCGGCCTGCGAGAATTTATCAAATATGCTCTCAAGCTTGTCTTCAGAAATACCAATGCCCGTATCCCTGATTTCAAAACGTAATGTAATAAGGTCATCTTGCGTTTTTATTTCGCTAACCTCTACGGTGATATATCCTTTCTCAACAAACTTTACGGCATTACCAAGAAGATTCATCAGCACTTGATTAATACGCACGCTATC
Source organism: Bdellovibrionales bacterium (assembly GCA_037969275.1). Lineage (GTDB taxonomy): Bacteria > Pseudomonadota > Alphaproteobacteria > Micavibrionales > Micavibrionaceae > UBA2638. Next base: position 3,337 of record JBBKXC010000236.1, read on the forward strand.
GGCCATTACTCTGGACGGGACATTGCCTTCGAAGTCGACAACGAGCTCAATATTCTTACTATTGGCTCTCGGAGAAATGGATTGCATTACCTCACGTACTATTTCCCTGATTGCAATCGGCTCCGGATTTATTTCGAGCTCTCCCGCTTCAATTTTAGAAAGATCAAGAATATCATTTATCAGCGCCAAGAGCGTTTCGCCAGAGCGCGTTATAATCTGGAGATATTTATTCTGGTGGTGTGTCGTTTCGGTATTGGCCAGCAAATCTGCTGCCCCAATCACGCCGTTCAAAGGTGTCCGTATCTCATGGCTCATATTTGCCAAAAATTCCGACTTCATCACATTGGCTCTTGTTGCCTCTTCTTTGGCGATTTTCAGCGCTTCATTTGTATCCAAAATCTGCTTATCACTTTTTTTCCGCTCGTCAATGTCTTGAATTTGGGCGATGAAATGTTTAGGCGTTCCATCCGCGTTCCATACTAAAGAAACATTAAGCGCAATCCAGACAATATGGCCATCCTTGTGAATATATCGCTTCTCCATCGTGTAGCTTTCGATTTCCTTTGCCAGCAACATATTGACCGAAGCCATGTCACTTTCAAGATCATCAGGATGAGTAATAG
>JBBKXC010000237.1:0-7231 GCA_037969275.1 Bdellovibrionales bacterium
CTGTTTGCCGATATTCCTGAAGCAGTAAGCAACACAGTTGTTATTGCCCAGCGCTGCTCATTTCTTCTTGAGCCTATCGCGCCGCTTCTTCCGGCGTTCGAGACGGAAGAGGGGCGCACCGAGATCGAAGAATTGCGCGCGCAGGCGAAATCTGGTCTTCAATGGCGCTTGGATAATTTTGTGCTGCCGCATAAGGAGGGTGACAAGGATGCGCTCTCAAAACCCTATTTTGAGCGTTTGGATTTCGAGCTAAACGTTATCGCGCAGATGGGGTTTCCGGGATATTTCCTGATTTGTTCTGATTTCATCAAATGGGCTAAGGATAATAATATTCCGGTTGGGCCGGGCCGTGGTTCGGGCGCTGGCTCTGTTGTCGCTTGGGCGCTTAAAATTACAGATCTTGATCCGCTGGAGTTTGGTTTGCTGTTCGAGCGTTTCTTGAACCCCGAGCGTGTATCCATGCCCGATTTCGACGTCGACTTTTGCCAAGATAGGCGGGATGAAGTTATCCGTTATGTGCAAAATAAATACGGCCAAGACCGTGTAGCGCAAATCATTACCTTTGGTAAGCTTCAAGCGCGGGCCGTTGTGCGCGATGTTGGGCGCGTGCTTCAAATGCCTTACGGCTTGGTGGATCGCATGGCCAAAATGATCCCGAATAATCCAGCTAACCCCATGACATTGGAAGAAGCGCTGGACGCGGATAAAGATCTGCGCGCCGCGCGCGATCAGGACGATACGCATAAAAAGCTGATTAACATTGCGCTCCAGCTTGAGGGGCTTTACCGCCACGCTTCTACCCATGCAGCGGGCGTTGTTATTGGCGATAGGCAATTGCACGAGCTTGTGCCGCTCTACCGCGATCCTAAATCCGATATGCCCGTGACCCAGTTCAATATGAAATATGTGGAGCAAGCCGGACTTGTGAAATTCGACTTTTTGGGTCTTAAGACAATGACCGTTATTCAAAAAGCGGTTGAGCTTGTTGAAAAGTCTGAAGGCACGAAGATTGATATTCTCAAGATCGGGCTTGATGATAAGGGCGCTTATGATCTGATTGCATCAGGGAATACGGTTGGTGTGTTCCAGCTTGAAAGCGCCGGTATGCGCGACGCGCTCCGCCGTACAAAGCCGAACCGCTTTGAAGATATTATTGCGCTTGTGTCGCTTTATCGTCCGGGACCCATGGATAACATCCCGCTCTATGCGCGCCGGAAAGACGGTATTGAAGAGCCGGATTATATGCATGATATTCTTGAGCCTTATTTGACCGAAACCTACGGCATTATGATTTACCAAGAGCAGGTCATGCAAGCGGCACAGGCTTTGGCAGGATACACGCTCGGCGGCGCGGATTTGCTCAGGCGGGCGATGGGTAAGAAAATTCAATCCGAAATGGATGCGCAGCGCGAGATGTTTATGAACGGCGCGAAAGAACATCATGATGTACCCAAAGAAAAATCCTCCGAGATTTTTGACCAGATTGCAAAATTTGCGGGCTACGGCTTTAATAAATCCCACGCGGCTGCTTATGCGCTCATCGCCTATTGGACGGCTTGGCTAAAAGCCAATTACCCGATCCAGTTCATGGCGGCTTCCATGACGCTCGACCTTGGAAACACCGACAAACTTGCTATTTTCAAGCAGGATATGGACAAGAATAGCTGGGATCTGCGTACCCCCGATATCAATAAATCCTATGCTGATTTTGCCGTTGAGGATACGGGCGTGCGCTACGCACTTGGTGCGCTTAAAGGTGTTGGCGCGCAGGCCACGCAAAACATAGTGGCTGAGCGGGGCGAGAAGGGGCCTTATAAAGACCTTCATGATTTTGTCTGCCGCCTTGATCCTAAAAATATGAACCGCCGCCAATTTGAGCAAATGGTCTGCGCCGGTGTCTTTGATAGTCTGAATGATAACCGCGCGCAGCTGAGCGCCTCTGGTGAGATTGTGCTGCGCCACGCCCAAAGCCTTGAGGAGGAGCGCCAAAGCGGTCAGGTAAGCCTATTTGGTGGGCCTGATGAGAGCGGTGGGGAAGGGGGGCTTGGTCTTCCGGATTTACCGCAAGTAAAGCCTTGGGATCAATTGGAGCGCCTCGCCAAGGAATTCGCGGCCGTAGGCTTTTATCTTTCTGCGCACCCCTTGGATGGTAAGCTCGAGCAATTCGAGCGCCTCGGCGTTATGAGCTATCAAGATTTACAGGAGCGCCTTCAGGCTACCTTGGCAATAAGAACGCAGCTTGCGGGTGTGCTGCTTAAGAAACAGGAAAAAGTTTCCCAGAAAGGCAGTAAATACGCTTTCCTGCAACTGTCTGATCCGAGCGGTGTTTATGAGGTCATGATGTTTTCCGAAACGCTTGCGCTTAGCCGTGATTTACTTATTCCTGGTGAAATGTTGCTCTTAAATGTGGACGCCGAGGTTAAGGAGGAGCAAACAAGATTGCTCGCGCAGGGGGTGCAGCTTCTGGAGACTGCGCTTGAGGGAAAAATTCAAGAAATAAAAATTCATATGAATAAGCCCCAAGGTCTTAAAAAACTTAAGGAATTTCTGGATATAGAGGGTGGCGGTAAAGCGCGGATCAGCCTTTATATGCATTTAGAAGACGGGCAGATTATTCGCATCAATATGCCTGGTCGCTGGAGCCTCAGCGCGCAGGCACGCAATATTATTGCTGGTGAAGCGGGGGTCTTAAAAGTCGCTGAGGGGTAATGCGCACGCTTTGTGGTTTTCATGAAAAGCATTATCTTTTACTGAAAATCACATAAATTATGCTTAAGGCCTGTAAATCTTAACTTTTTCCTTGCATTGCACCTGTATTTTAGTATATCACATCTCCACTAATAGTAACTACACATGCGAGTTTCCAAACCGGTGTCTGGATAATCAGGCCAAAGCTCGCAGAGGAACAACCGGATAAGAAAGGAACTACACTATGGCATTGCCACAATTCACAATGCGTCAACTTCTGGAAGCTGGCGTTCACTTTGGTCACCACACACACCGCTGGAACCCTAAAATGCGCCAATATATCTTTGGTGTACGTAACGGCGTTCACATTCTGGATCTTCAACAGACAACACCGATGCTTGAGCAGGCTGTTAAAGCTATGCGCGATATCGTTGCTAATGGCGGCCGCGTACTTTTCGTTGGTACAAAGCGTCAAGCACAAGTGAAAATTAAAGAAGCAGCAAAGCGCTCAGGTCAATATTATGTTGATCACCGCTGGCTCGGCGGCATGATGACTAACTGGAAAACAATTTCCAGATCAATCGCACGTTTACGTGAGCTCGATGTCACCCTTAATGATGCAGCGCAGCTACACACACGTACGAAGAAAGAAATTCTTACGCTAACACGCGAGCGTGACAAGCTTGAGCTGGCTATTGGCGGTATTAAAGACATGGGCGGTCAGCCTGATGCGCTTTTCGTTATTGATACAATGAACGAAGATATTGCGATTAAAGAAGCCAACAAACTTCGCATTCCAGTTTTTGCGATTGTTGATTCAAACTCTAATCCTGATGGCGTTGACTATGTTATTCCAGGTAATGATGATGCGCTTCGCGCCATTGATTTCTACTGTAACTTGATGGCGGATGCTATTCTTGATGGCCTGCAAGCTGAAATGACACGCTCTGGTGTTGATGTTGGCGCGGCGGAAGATCTGAAAGTCGATATGCCTAAGAAAGCCCAAAAGAAAGAAGAGGAAGAGTTAACTCCTGGTGAGAAAGCTCGTCTAAAATCCGAGGGCGGTAAAAAAACTGAAGAAGCACCAGTAGAAGTAGCGAAAGATGACGCTGCAAATGCTGAAGAAGAGGCTGCCAAAAAGGCCGCTTCTGCTTAATTGAACTTATAGATCCAAGGAGAAAATATTATGGCTGATATCAAAGCATCAGATGTAAAAGAATTACGTGAAAAAACAGGCGTTGGCATGATGGATGCTAAAAAGGCGCTTGTTGAAAGCAATGGAGACATGGAAGCCGCTGTTGATTGGTTGCGTACCTCAGGTTTGGCTAAGGCCGCTAAGAAATCTGGCCGCGTTGCCGCTGAAGGTCTTATTGTTATTGCTACCGCTGGTAATAAAGGCGCAGTTGTTGAAATTAATTCCGAGACAGATTTTGTTGCGAGAAACGAAAAGTTTCAGGAGTTTGCTCTAAAAGTTGCAGACCTTGCAATTGAGTCCGATGATTTGGATGACTTGAAGTCAAAGCCTTACGGCAATGGCAAGACAGTAGAAGAAACGTTGACCAGCATGATTGCTACTATTGGTGAGCAAATGGGTCTGCGCCGCATGGAAAAAGCTGAAGTTGCTAACGGCGTTATTGTTCCATATATTCACAGTGCACTTGCCCCTAATTTGGGCAAAATTGGTGTGCTTGTTGCTTTGGAAGCCGATGGATCTAAAGATAAGCTTGATGGACTTGGTAAGCAAATTGCTATGCATGTTGCTGCTGCGCGTCCTGAGTTTTTAGATAAAGACAGTGTTGACGCTGATGTTATTGAGCGTGAAAAAGCCGTTTTGACTGAAAAGCACCGTGCGTCCGGTAAGCCGGAAGATCGCCTTGATGGCATTGTTATGGGCGACCTTAGTAAAAACTTCTTTGGCCAGATTTGCTTGCTAGAGCAGCCATTCATTATGGATGGCAAGACAAAGATTGCAGATGTTGTTAAGCAAGCTGGCGATGATATCAAACTAACTAAGTTTGTACGCTTTGAGCTTGGTGAAGGCATTGAAAAAGAAGAAGAAGATTTCGCTGCTGAAGTAGCTAAAGTTGCTAACGGCTAAATCTTTTTTATATTGTATTCAAAAACAGCTGGATTAATTTCCGGCTGTTTTTTTTGCTTATAATTTTTCGTTTTGGCTTTATGCTGTCTATAGCTTAGTAAGTAGCTGGCGGTTTATGGTCTATCAAGTGAAATATATATATGACAATTAATTTGAAATGCTAAAGACAGGTTTTAAATAAGTGGAAAATGAGTGAAGACCGTAAAAAGAAGAATAGAAAGAATTTAGTTTTTATAATAACTCTGATTTTGTACCTCGTACTGACTGTCGGGGGGTATCTGGCATTTAACGTATGAATGTACCCCGTCAGCACAAGTTGGACAGTCAGTAACTGATTGCTAAGGTAATGTTTTTGACGAACTAAGGAAAAACCGCCCATTAGTTTCCATAATATACATTATCACTTTTAAGTTCGCGTTATTGTTATTAGGTGAGCCCAAAAATTTCACTACTACTACACTTTAATTCGGAACTATTCATTCTTGTCACAGTTAGCCGTAATAGAAATTCTAAACCAATGGAGATTAACCAATGTCTTTTAAAATAAAATCAACAACAATGTGCGCCGCTTTAGCTGGACTTATGCTAGGTGCTTGCACCCCGGGTCACTCTACACCTAAAAATTTACCGCCTGGTGAATATACGCACACTGAGCAATCGACAAATGCTGCTGGTACAGAAACTAAGCGCACGACGAATACAAATGTGTATTATGATGAAAATGGTAATAAGCGCGCTGTTCAGGAAACTGAAACTACTCGTGATCCAAAAGGTTTGTTTAACAAATCAACATCTAACACAACACAAACATATAATTAGGAAAAAACAATGAATAATAAATTTTTAACAGTAATGGCTTTGGGCGTAATTACATTGGGCGTAAGCGCATGTGACGACACTACGGAATCAACTGTTACAGAGCGCTCTGTTGTAAATGGTACAGAAATCGAGACCACAACGACACGTGAAACGACACATGATGGCGATAACACGCATATTGAGATCGAGCGTGAACGCACCGTTGACCCAGAAGGTCTTATGAACAAAGAAACGACAACCGAAGAGTATGAGATCGAAACGGATGTTGATCGTTAGGCTGTTCAATCAGCCGCGTCCGCGGTAATTTTGAACGCCCTGCTCGGGTATCATAACGCCTTTAGGCGGCTCCCCAGTTTGATAGAAAACATCAATTGGAATGCCGCCTCTCGGATACCAATATCCGCCAATGCGCAGCCATTTTGCCTTAGTAAATTCGGCAATGCGGCGGCCAATCATCACGGTGCAATCCTCATGGAATGCGCCGTGATTGCGAAATGACCCTAAAAACAGCTTCAATGACTTGCTTTCTACGAGCCAATCGCCCGGTACGTAATCAATGACGATATGCGCAAAATCCGGTTGCCCGGTTATCGGGCAAAGCGATGTAAATTCAGGCGCACTGAAGCGTACGCAATACGAAACATCGGCTTGTGGGTTGCTCACGCGCTCTAATACTGCTTGCTCTGGTGAGTTTGGCAAGACTGTTTCGCCGCCTAATTGCTTTAGATCATCATAGATGCTCATCTCTAAACTCCTCTTTTATTGCCCCAAATCAGGGTATGTAATTGCGGCAAAATTGTAATATCGAACCAGCCATCTTCTATAGTGCGATCTATCAGCCAGCGCATAAGCTCCATCACCGCATCTTGTTCAAAGTCGCCATCAGGGTTGTGGTTGCCGGGCTGTATATATAGCGGCAAATCGGGGTATCTCGCGGCTGTACGCCTTGCGTACACATAGTCATCCTCATCAAAAATGACAATTTTTAGAACCGTATCTGCGCCGTCTGCTGCTGCAATGCAGGCGTCAAATGCGTCCCAATCTGTTTCCATACCGCTCGATGGTGGTTTTGGGCTTAAGGTCAGCACATCAATATCGGCGAACCATTCTTGCGCCACAGAGCCTTGCGTTTCTAGGCAAAACTCGTATCCCTGCTCATGACCAAGTTCTAAAAGCTCGGCAAAGGGTTGTATGGCAGGATTGCCGCCGGAAAGCGTAATCATATAAGGCAAGCCTTGCGTCAATTTGTTTACGGCGCGCAGTATTTCCTCACCGCTCATGGGTTTCCAATCACTGCGGTGCTCTGAATCCACAGCAAAGGCTGTATCGCACCACTTGCAGCGGTAATCACAGCCGCCAGTGCGCACAAATACCGTTGGGCGGCCAATGAGAGCGCCCTCGCCCTGAATTGTGGGCCCAAAAATTTCGCTCACGCGTATCATATTGTCACTCATATTCCCGGTATTCCGCCCATGTTTTTGGTGTTTCACTAACGCGTACAGCCTTCACTTCCGGCCATTTCGCCTTGCACCAGTTATAAAAGAACTGCGCCATGCGCTCTGCCGTGACGCAATCATCGCCAAGAACATCGTTCAAATGGCGGTGATCAAGCTTTTCGTCCAGATA
>JBBKXC010000238.1:0-4494 GCA_037969275.1 Bdellovibrionales bacterium
GCCAAAGCCGATTTCATGTTAAAGGGATATTCGGAAACATCACTGCTGGGCGAATATTTCGCTATGAGAAAGCAGGAAGGCTGAGACCCTACCAATAGCCTTATTCAGCGCCTTCGCTATCAACAGGCTCTTCGATAATTTCTTCTTGCGGCGCTGGCTTTATAGCCTCGCTCGGTAGCTCATCGCTCTTTTTCTCCGGCGCTTGATCGGAGAGACAGTCCAAAACCCAGACATCATAAACCGAATGGTCCATAGGCGAGAGCGCAGGGGAAGACGCAAACATCCAGCCACTAAAGACCCACTGCGCTTCATCTTCGCTGCCTATTTCCCAGATTTGCAGGAAAGCGGCAGATTCAGGTTCATCAATCGGATCGGATTTGCGGCAGGCTTGAACTTTAATGAAAAGCGGGCCAAATTTAACAGTCGCGCCCACGCGCGCCTCGAATGTTTCACTGCGCGCTGTAATTTTATCAAGCGAGCGGAGCTTGACCACGGGATAATGCTGCATATCCGCTTTCGCCTGTGCCACAAATAAAAAGGGGAGTATCAGGAGCGCTGCAAAGAGGACGGTAAATCTCAGCAGGCCCTTATTGGGCTTGTGATTCATTATCTTTGTTTTCTTTAGGGTCATTGCTCTGCATGCTGAAAATAAACTGGCCCAAAAGCTGTTCCAGATTTTGCGGGGCTTGCGTGTAAAGAACGCGGCCGCCACTTTGAATGAATTCTTCATCCGCGCCCGGCTCTAACGCCAAGTAGCGGCCACCCAGAAGGCTCTCACTGCTAATCAGCGCCGCCGTATCAAGGGGAAGTTTCAATTTTGAATCAACGCTCATGGAGACGCGCGCAAGGTAAGTATCATCAACCAGATCAACCGCAATGATAGAGCCAACTTTAACGCCGCTAATTTGAACGTCATCACCAGGCTGCAAACCACCAATACCCGAGAAATCTGCGGTAATTACATAGCCGTTCGGCTGCGCGACATTGCCCATTTTATAACTGAAAAACAAGAAAAATCCGGCCACGAAAATAACGACGGCCCCGAGAATTGTTTCTATTACACTGCGTTTCATAGATGCTCCAAATTTAACTATTCTTTTTACTGGAGTTTGAAAAAAAATCAATAGCTTAAATCAATATTTCGGAAAATAACAAGCCATTAACTACTCAGCTGGCTTCCAGGCCTCGTAGTCACCCGTGGCGGCATCGCGCTGCCCACCTTCAAGAATGTGACCGGGCGGGCGGTACGCTTTATTCGTGCCCGTCATGTTGGATTGGTGCGGTTTTTGCCACGAACGGCGGAAAGATGCGCTCTCTGCATCGGGCACAGCGTCGGTTTGGTAATGCAGCCAACCATGCCATTCTGCCGGTACGCTACTGGCTTCAGGCGCCCCCTTATACATGACCCAGCGGCGCTCGCGCTTATAGCCCTTGCGCGGCTTGGCGGCATAATATTTATTGCCGAATTGATCCTCGCCAATAACCATGCCGCCCGAACGAAGGGTGAAGAGATTGATATGCGCCGGAGATAATACTCCTAAAAACCTTAAGAGGCCCATTGACTAAATCCTAATAAATTAATTCCGATTACGGCCCGGAAATACCAGAATACCGCCAACGGAGTATGGCAGATGACCTGCCGCTTTACAAAAGTTTTTTCGCCTTTATGATCTTTATAGATTTTAAAATTCGCTAAAGGATAACCTGACATGAACATTCACGATATACTGGCCGGACTTGGCCTTTCTCTCCCTAAAGCTGCGGCGCCCGCTGCCAATTACGTTCCTTACGTCATTACGGGCAAGCACGTTTTTATCGCCGGACAAATTCCATTTCTAAACGGTGAAAAAATGCACCAAGGCCGTTTAGGCGCAGATTTCGACATCGAAAAGGGCAAAACCGCTGCTCAAGCCTGCGCTTTGAATATTTTAGGCCAACTCGACGCCGCCCTCGAGGGCGATTGGAGCAAACTTGTCCGCTGCGTTAAACTTGGCGCATTTGTTAACTGTACACCAGAATTTACAGATCATCCCGCTGTCGTAAACGGCGCATCAGATCTCATGGTGGCGGCACTTGGAGAAGCTGGAAAGCATGCACGCTTTGCCGTCGGCGCGCCTTCACTTCCCCTTGGCGTTTCTGTCGAGATAGATGCTATTTTTGAGATTAAATAAGCAGTAAAATGCAAGAGCAATATTTTGCCGCGGCCAATTTTTACTGCCCTTGAGTTTTAACCCAGCTCTGGAACATATCCATGGCCTCTTCATGGCCAATTTGTTCATACACCGTTTCCGGTAAGGCTTCGCGAGAAAGAGCCTGCCGGACTTCTTCTTCAGATTGGCGCACGGATTTAATCTCCTCATGCGAAAGCCCGTAATATACCTTCGGGATGCCGACAGAAATAATCAGCGCCTTACCCATCATGGTCGGCTCACTCGATACATAGAGCGTGCAGTCCTTTAAATCGGAGCGGCGCAATTTTTCCGCAGCCTGCTTGATGGCCATAACTTCGGCATGCGCCGTAGGATCGCTGCGCCCTAATATGCCGTTCGTCCCCTCGCCTAAAATTTCGCCCTTTTCATTCGCAACAACCGCGCCATACGGGCCGCCCTTACCGGATTTGAAATTCTGCTCGGCCAGTTGCAAAGCACGCTTCATCAAATCCTCGCCCGAAAAGCGGGTATCATAGCTGGCCACGCCCATATGATCGGGATTAAAGCCGCGGCGCTTTAGAATGTGGACAACGGTATCGACAAGGCGCTGCGGAGCGACCGGCTTTTGCAGCACGCGCTGCACGCCAAGGTTACTGGCCTCGATCAAAAGATCGCTCGAATCATCGGATGTTACAATCACAACGGGCAAATCTATCCCTTGAACCACAAGGTGGCGCATAAAGGCAAAGCCCCCTGTTGGTGCCATATTAATGTCGACAATCGCCAGATCGGGCGTTTCTGTTTTCATGAGAGCAATGGCCTCATCGCCATCACCAGCATGTAAAATAGTGAAACCGCGCGCAGAGAGAATTTTCGCCATCATCTCGCGGCTAATCTGATTATCTTCAGCAATCAGGATACTGATATAGGCTTGATCGGGCATGACCAAATATACTCCACTTTATTTCATCCTATGGTATCATAAAAAAATTGATTTTTAACACCTCATAAAATCAGGACAAGTAATCATGAGCAAATCTTCCAGAAACAGACAGGCAGAACGCGGCAGCGCCCTGTTTTATATTCTGATCGGTATTGTCTTGTTTGCAGCGCTCAGCTATAGCGTGAGCTCCATGATGAGCGGAGGCTCGGCAGAAAGCATCGGCCAAGAACAAGCCAAGCTTTTCGGCGGGGAAGTTCTGGATTATGGGCGTGCGCTGCGCGGCGCTATTCAGGATATGAAAATTTCCAATGGCTGCGGCGAAACGGAAATTAGTTTCGAAACTGGAGGCTTAACCGGCTATACCAACGGCACCAATACATCCTGTCAGGTTTATCACAATAACGGCGGCGATATGAATTACATCAAGCCCGCCACGGAAATCACAGCCAGCGATTGGATATTCGTCGGCTCGAATATAGTTGCAGGTGTCGGGACAGCCGCCCCTGATCTCATAGCGATCTTGCCCAATATCAAAAAAAGCATCTGTGATGACATTAACCTAAGCTCAGGACTGGCTTCGGCCGGGAGTGATACCACCATAGACTTCACAAAATTTGCAGGCAGCTACGCCTCGACCCAAACGCTCAACGACGCCGATGGAAAAATGGCCGGATGCCTTAACTACGCCAATTCTGGCGATAATTATTTTTTCTATCAGGTCCTTATACCTAGATAAATTATTTCAGCAGCGCCAAACGGAAATCACCGATCTGCTTAAATCCTATCGCTTGATACGCCTTTTCTGCGGCTGGATTTTTTGTGAATAATATCGCGCGCGATTTCCCCGATAATTTTTCTTGCGCCAATAATAGCGCCGTCACCAAACGGGCATAACCGCGCCCGCGAAATTCCGGCGGTGTCCAGACAGGGCCAATTTGGCACATATCCTCCACCTTGGCATTACAACCAGCCAAGGATACGGGCGCACCCTCTACCAATAAAACACACCTGTTTTGCAGCGCCCAATCACTAAAAGCTTCTTCTTTAATGCGCGCTTCAAAAGTAGAATTATCTTCCGCACCCAGCGCCTCTATATTATAGGCTTTCATCCAGTTAAGAATAAGGGTAGAGTCTATTTTTTCCAGAGTGGCCAGTTCAGCGCTCCCCTCACATTCGGGAATGAGCAGATCATCAAGAACCAAAGCGTAAAGTCCCTCACATTCATTCATCCCAAAATCTGGCTGCGTAATTCCCAAGGTATGAATGAGTTTACTTGCTTGCGCATCTGGGCCAAGAACACCTTTAAGCGGGCGCTTCATATTCTTTTGAAACGCATCAATCAAAGCATCCAGCACATCGCTATCGGGCGCTTGCATCATTACATTCCCATTCCAATAATGC
>JBBKXC010000239.1:0-6416 GCA_037969275.1 Bdellovibrionales bacterium
TCATGATCTGTGCTGCCTGTCTTTTTGGTGTTGCGGTAATTTCAATTTTTTCTGCGGACATAAAAAACTCTCCCTAATTTTTTTTAGGGAGAGTTTATGTGTTTCTTACAATTTCAACAAGTGGGTAAATCTAATTACCGAATCCGGCTGGATGCCTTCGGTAACCCAAGCCCGCGTAATGGCTGGAAAACGCAATATATTAACTTTTAATTGTTTGCGCCAGTTTAGATGCTGGCTTACGCCCCAAAGCGTCTGAGATAAACCATGCGGCCTCAATGATTTTCTTGAGATCAACGCCCGTTTCCAGCCCCAGCCCTTGCATCATATACAGCACATCTTCGGTGGCGACATTGCCTGTGGCGCCCTTGGCATAGGGGCAACCGCCCAGCCCCGCAACCGAGCTATCAAAAATGCGCACGCCTTCTTGAACGCCCGCATAAATATTTGCCAGCGCTTGGCCGTAGGTGTCATGCATATGCAGCGCGATGGTCTCGAGAGGAATGCCCGCTTCCAGAACGGCCTTGAGCATTGTTTTGGTCTTTTCCGGTGTGCCGACTCCAATTGTATCGCCAAGCGATATTTCTGCGCATCCCGCGTCTAGCAAACGCTTGGAAACTTCCGCAACCTTAGCTGGCGCAATGTCTCCCTCATAGGGGCAACCAAGCACGCAAGACACATAGCCGCGAATGGAGATATTATGCGCTTTGGCGATATCGATAACGGACGCAAAACGCGTAAAGCTCTCATCAATGCTGGCGTTGATATTAGCCCGCGTAAAGCTTTCGGAGGCGGCTGTAAAAAGTGCGATCTGCGTCACGCCTGCTTCTAGCGCTCCTTCCATGCCGCGCGCGTTCGGCACGAGAACTGGATACTCCACGCCGCTTTTGCGCGTGATGCCCGCCATAACATCCGCCGCGTCGCCAAGCTGCGGGATGGCTTTGGGGGAAACAAAACTTGTGGCCTCAATGTATCTGAGGCCGCTCTCCGACAGGCGATCAATCAGCTCGATCTTAACCGCGCTCGGCACGATCTGCTTTTCATTTTGCAATCCGTCCCGCGCGCCGACTTCATATATTTTAACTGTGTTGCTGCTCATCTTTTACCCATTGTCTCGCCCTAGCTTATACTCTACAAATTATAGTGTTGTGGGACTATTAAAACAATCTACTTTGCTCAAACTCTATAGTTTGTGGCCGCCTTTTCTAGGCGCTGGTGTTCGAATCAAGGAGATTTCGGATGATTTTAATCATGCGGCCGTAACGCTCAGCGAGCATTTCTGGAACCGCAACCCGATGGGCACGCATTTTGGTGGCTCGATTTATTCTATGACCGACCCGATTTATTTGCTCATGCTGCGCCATCATCTTGGCTCTGATTACATCACTTGGGATAAGGCCGCCGAGATCCGCTTTAAAAAACCGGGCAGGGGCGTTCTCACTGCCGAATTTAATCTGACCGAAGCGCAAATTGCGGATATTCGCCATCAAGCCGACACGCAGTACAAAGTCGAGCCATTCTTCCGCGTTGAAGTCAAAGACGAGAGCGGCGATGTTGTCGCTGAAGTGGATAAGCTTTGCTACATCCGCCGCAAAGATAAAAAACCTGATTCCGATTTGAAAAAAAGCCATGTACTCACACCGCCGTCTCTGGATTAAGCGCTTTCAGCAGGCTCAATAAAAACCAGCAATGCGCCGTCTGCGACTTGATCGTTGACGGCCACTGGTAAATCTTCGATCTTACCGGCCACGCCCGCGCGAATGGTAATTTCTACCTTCATACTTTCCATGATCAGGAGCGGTTGGTCTTTTTCGACCTTCTGCCCTTTTTTCACGAGAACGCTCACGATACGCCCTGGCATATTGGTGATGATCTTGCCCGATGTCTCGCCCGCTTCTTCGCCTTCTTCGGCGCTGTGAATATGCGCGGCAACAACGCGGCCTTGGCTGAGAAGCGTTAAATTGGTGCCGTGCTTAAGAACAGTAGCGCTTAATTTATGGCCGTTTATGTCGGCCTCAATCTGATCGCCATTCCGTTTAATAAGTTTAGCCCGCACAAGCGCATTTTCAAATTCGAATTCGAGCGCCTTGCCTTCGCATTTCACATGGATGATATAAGACGTGCCGCGGCTGATAAAATGTAAGTTCCGCGCCGCCTTCATGCCAGCGCGCCAATTATCGCCCGATGCCCATGGGTCGCTCTCTTGTGATTGCGGCACCATTTGTTGCAGCGCCAGCAGCGCAACATCTTCTTTGGTTGGGCGGCCATAATTTTTCGGGATGAGCGTATCCTCATAACGCGGAATAAATCCGGTGTCGACCTCGCCCTTTAAAAAGGCATCATGCTCGAAAATATGGTGTAGGAATTCCTGATTGGTGTTTAAGCCCGATAGATGCGTATCCTCAAGAAGTGTGCGCATTTTAAGCGCGGCTTCTTCGCGGCTTGCGCCATGCGTAATCAGCTTGGCAATCATAGGATCATAAAAAGATGTGACGCTATCACTGGTCTCAATGCCGGTATCAACGCGCATGGACGCATCATTATTTGCGCTGCAGACTTCAAATTTTTGCACGCGCCCCGTTTGCGGCATAAAGCCTTGCGCGGGGTCTTCGGCATAAAGGCGCACTTCGAAGGCGTGGCCATTGATTTTAAGCTCGCCTTGGCTGAGAGGTAGTTTTTCCCCGAAGGCTACGCGGAGCTGCCACTCCACCAAATCTTGTCCCGTGATCATTTCGGTGACGGGATGTTCAACCTGAAGGCGGGTATTCATCTCCATGAAATAGAATTTATCGGTGTCGCAATCGAAAATAAATTCGATCGTTCCCGCGCCGTGATAATCGATAGCGTGCGCGGCCTTGACGGCGGCTTCGCCTAATTGGCTGCGCAGATCATCCGAAATTCCGGGCGCTGGGGCTTCTTCGACAACCTTTTGATGGCGGCGCTGGAGCGAGCAATCCCGTTCAAATAAATGCACGGCATGGCCATGCGTATCGCCGAATACCTGCACCTCGATATGGCGCGGACGCGTGATGTATTTCTCGATCAAGACATGATCATTACCAAAACTGGCCTTACCTTCGCGCTGGCAATTCCCGAGCAAATCCTTGAAGTCCTTGGCGTCCTCGACAAGGCGCATACCTTTACCGCCGCCGCCTGCCACAGCCTTGATTAAAACGGGATAGCCAATTTTATCGGCTTCCTTCTTCAAATGCGCCGCGTCCTGATTTTCGCCCTGATACCCAGGCACAATCGGCACGCCCGCTTTTTGCATGATGTCTTTCGCGCCGTCTTTCAATCCCATTGCGATGATGGATTTTTCCGACGGGCCAATAAAGGCAATGCCTTCTGCTTTACAAGCTTTGGAGAAGGCCGCATTTTCAGACAAAAAACCATAGCCCGGGTGAATAGCTTGTGCGCCTGTATTCTTGGCGGCCTTAATAATGACATCCCCCTTCAAATAGCTCTCGCTAGAGGGGGAGGCGCCGATATGCACGGCCTCATCGGCCATGCGCACATGCAGCGCATTTTTATCGGCGTCCGAATAAACGGCAACGCATTTAATGCCCATGCGGCGGGCGGTTTTGATAACGCGGCATGCAATTTCGCCGCGATTGGCTATGAGAATCTTTGTAAACATGCCTTAGAATTTAAACCAAAGCGCGCTCCAAAGCTAGAGCATGAAGTTGACACGGTGCAATAATGCCGATACTAATTTCATAACAATAAAAATAATAATTAAAAACAGGGACTTTATAAATGTCAGATCAATCATCGGGCTATGCGCTAGAGCGTAATAGCCGCGTCATGTGCTACATTCCAGCTGCTGAAAATCAAGGCGGGGGGCATTTGCTCACGCCGATTGAGCTTTGCTTAGACGAGGTGAGTGATAGTTATTTCGAAAAAATCAGTGATCTCGTCAATACAATCCAAATTCGGGGCTTTGATACGGAGCAAGTGATGATTTCCGGTGATTTTCGCTGGCATGTCGAGATAGGCGCAAAGGAAACAAAGGCGCAAGATTTAACCACGATTTTCGCCTCACAAGCCTTCCAGGTCATCCCATCCGAGCTTTTGCAGCTCCAAAAGCTTTTGATGAATGCGATCCGCGATGCCGATGGCCGGCCGGTTATGCCGGAGCCCACGCATAATCAAATTGGCCTTTGCTAAGGAATGCTTTGACATAATGCAGTATTATTTGTTATAAAAATGCCATGGAAATTTATACAACAGGTAAAGTATCTGCAAAATTCTACGGCGCAGCTCTCATGGCTGGTAATAATACACCTGACTATTTTCAAAAATTGTCGACTAAGATCATATTAGGCCGGACTCTGCACGACATTCAGCCCAGCTTAAGCAAAGAATGGAAAAGGGTGCCGTATATGTACAGGCCCGTTAGGGATGAAATCTATATTGGTGAATACACTTGTTATTCTAAAGCGCGCAAAGAAAAAAATGAAACAATGGTTGATGGGTTATTTCATGAGTCATTTCATGCTTTGGATCTTCAAGTTTTTGGTCACCTCGATTATGAACATGATTATTATGGCGCTTTTAGTACATGCAAAGATACGGCTTTCTGGGGGCGCTGGAATGAAGATTTGTCTCGTTTAAAAGACAATCCAAAGTGCCTTAAGGGCATTGATAAAATATTCAACAGGCATATGAATGAAGACGGCTCGGGGGCGCTTGAAACATTTGCTGAGTTGGGGGCAAATATTCATGGCTACAGTACTTTAAAACCTTGGGGGATTCATGATATTCGAAAATTCTGGCCGCGTAGCCTTGAGGTCATCGAAGATCGTATTCAGTCTCTACAATAATCTATTTCTCTAAAAACTTCTTAAGCCTCGTTTGCGCTTCTTCGCCTGTTCTGATGCGGGCGATACGGCTTGCCGTTTCTTCCATGATGGCGGGCGTTATATAAGAATCGGCTAAATCAAAGCAGAGCTTTTTCGCCGCGCGCATGGCGTAGCTGCCGTTTTTGGCAATCTCGCCGCGCAATCCTTCGAGTAAAATTTCCATGTCCTCGGCGCTCTTGGCCAGCATATGCACAAGGCCTATATCCAGCGCTTTTTCTGCGTTTAAACGCTCGCCCGTCTGGAAATATCTGCGTGCCTGACGCGCGCCGATGGCGGCAATCACATAAGGGCCTATGGTGGCCGGAATAAGGCCGAGCTTTACTTCTGAGAGTGCGAATTTAGCCTCAGGCCCCGCAATCACAACATCGCAGCAACTCACAAGGCCGAACCCGCCTCCAAGCGCCGCGCCATGCACCAGCGCAATCGTCAGCTGCGGCAAAGCGTTCAGTCTGCCCAGCATACCGGCCAGCGCCAAGGCGTCGGCTTCGTTCTGGTCGCGGCCAAAATCCACGGATTCTTTCATCCAGTTAAGGTCTGCGCCTGCGGAAAAGCTTTTTCCCGCCCCGCGCAATATCACTGTGCGGATATCATCGCGCCCCGCAATCTCGTCGCAAACATCGCTAAGGCGCGCAATCATGGCGGCGTCAAAGGCGTTATGCACTTCTGGACGGTTCAACGTCAGATGGGCGGTGTCATTTTCGAATGTTAAAAGCGCGGAATCAGTCATGGTTTCTTTTGTATCATTGCGACGAAAAATATCAAAGAATTTACCGATAATTTTGACATAATATGCACGCCTATGATAAGCATACAAAACAACGTACAGGGCAAGAATAATGGCGTTTAGCGCTTCTGGTATTAAAAGGCTATATGGCGGCTGGGCACGAGGCTATGATTTTAAGTTCGGCTTACGCGGTTATAAGGCGCCCGAATATCTCAGCGCTCGATTTCACGAGACCTATAATTGTTTAAAACCTGGGACGAGAATACTGGATCTGGGGATCGGCACAGGGCTTCTTGCCCAGCGTTTTAAAGAGGTTAATCCGCAGTGCCATATTACGGGCATAGATATTTCGGCTGCGATGCTAGAGCAATGTCACAAAAAGAATATTGCTGATACGCTGGTCTGTGAAGATTTCCAAAGACAAGGTCTTCCATTTGAAAGCGCAAGTTTTGATGCCGTTGTATCGAGTGGCGTGTTCGAGTTGCTGAATGAACCGGACAGCGTTATAAAGGAAATAGGCCGCGTTTTAAAAGATGGCGGCGGCTTTTCATTCACCAGTTTTTCAAACTCGCTTCTGGGTTATGCCTGTAATTTCCACAGTGAAAAATTGCTCAAGCAATCATTCGAAAGCGCCTCTATGGAGCTCAATGAAAATCCACGCTTTTTTGCCTTTAGGGATATTTGTGTTAATCCGATATTTTATCGTTTATATTCTGGCGTTAAAAATACGCACCCTTTTATCATTCCGGATCAGGCATAAATAATTAATAATGCTCAGCTATCAACATATATACCATGCGGGCAACATGGCCGATCTGCACAAGCATCTTTGG
>JBBKXC010000240.1:0-3590 GCA_037969275.1 Bdellovibrionales bacterium
ATTGAAGATATTAGTGAAGCCAGAGATGAAGCGGCCTCGGGGCTTAGCAGTTTTGGTCATCATCATTGCACCATCACGGCGCTTGCGGAGAATAAGGCGCAGCTTGAGCATGCACTCTCAAAGCTTAACAGCGCCATATTAAACGCCGGCCTCATTGCCGTTCGGGAAGATTTGAATCTAGAAGCCGCGCACTGGGCGAGCCTACCCGGCAATAGCGCCTATATTGCGCGGCGCGCTCTTATCAGCTCGCGAAATTTTGCCTCACTTGCCAGCTTGCATAATGAGCGATCCGGCAAACAGCAAGGCAATCATTGGGGCGCGGCCATTACCAAAATGGAAACGCTTTCTGGCAGCCCCTACTATTTTAACTTCCATGAGCGCGATATCGGTAATTTTACGCTCATTGGCCCGACCGGAAGCGGTAAAACCGTGCTCTTGACCTTTTTAATGGCCCAAGCTATGCGCCATAAGCCTGCTTGCATTTATTTCGATAAAGACCGCGGCGCGGAGATATTCATACGCGCTTGCGGCGGGACTTATACGGAAGTTGAGAGCGGCGCGCCTTCAGGGCTTAATCCACTGCAGCTGCCAGACAGCCCGGAGAATAGAGATTTTCTCTTGCAATGGCTCAAGCTTTTATTAAATGAGCACAGCGGCGCGCCCTTAACATTAGAAGAGCACGGCCTTTTAGTCGATGCCATTACCGCCAGCTTCGAGATGCAGCCCTCTAAAAGGCGCCTCTCTCATTTGGCAGGGCTTTTAAGCGGTTATAACGCTGGCGCGCAAATATCACTGGCGCAGCGCCTTGCCCCCTGGCATGGGCTAGGCGATAAATCATGGCTGTTTGATAATGAGCAAGATGCTTTAGAGCTGGATAACCCCCTCCTTGGCTTTGATATGACTTCCATACTGGAAAGCCCTGAGCTTCGCACGCCGTGGCTCTTTTACATTTTTCACCGGATAAATGCGCTGCTGGATGGGCGCAAGACCATCATTATGCTGGATGAGGGCTGGAAGCTCATGGACGATCCGCTCTTTACCCGCAAAATCAAAGACTGGATGAAAACCATCCGTAAGCAAAACGGCCTTATCGGTTTTGCGACACAAAGCGTAAATGACGCCGCACACTCTGCCATCAGCGATACACTGATCGAACAAAGCCCTACGCAAATATTCATGGCCAATCCCAAAGCGCAAGAAGATATCTATTGCGGAAAATTTGGCCTGAGTAAAGACGAGCTGGATTCAATCAAAGAACTCGATCCCGCCTCTCACTTTTTTCTTTTACGCTACGGCGCGGACTCACATATTGCCCGCATTAATCCGAAAAGCATTAAGCCATATGTGCCCATTCTTTCTGGTCGATCTGAAACGGTGCGTATCGCACAAAATCTGCAAGGTGAATTAGGTAAAGACCCTGAACACTGGCTGCCACAATTTTACAAAATGGTGAGCGCATGAGAGCTTATTTTAGAAAAAATCTGCTCATCGCAAGCGTATCGTTTTTTGCCCTGGGCATCACCAATTCTTACGCGCAGATGGCCGTTTATGATGCCACCTCCTATCAGCAATTATTGGCGCAGCTTCAAGCAGCCGAGCGCGAGTATTCGAAACAATTAGAAGAGCTCGATACAGCGCTTGCGCAAACAAATGCTATGACCGGCACAAGGTCTATGGGCGATCTTATGAACGGCGCGCTAGAAAAAGAGCTTCGCCGCAGCCTCCCACAAAGCTGGGACGAGACACTTAATCTTCTTTCTTCAAATGCAGATCCGCAAATAACGGCGTTATATCAATCCTATATGGATGAGTATTCACCTATAAATGGAGCGGCGCTTTTCAAAAGCGCGCCGGATGGAAATTTGGCCAAATCTTACGAGCGAAGCTTACAATCCAACCTCTCATCTATGGCTTTAAGTGAGGCCGCATTTAATAATACTAACAATAAGTTAGAAACATTAGAGAATCTATTGGATGAGCTTAATAACACGCAAGATTTAAAAGCGTCCGTTGATTTACAAGCGCGCATTTCAGCAGAGAATGGATTTTTACTCTCCGAGCTTTTGCGCCTTCAGGCCATTGCCATTCAGCAAGATGCGTCTTTGCAAGGCGAACAATTTTCAAAACGTAAACAAAGCCATGAGGCGCATCAATTTGATGCCGGCGCCTCGGGCGAAGCCATGCGGCTGCAAAACAGCCATTAAAGGAAGAAAAGACCATGACATCACTGCCCTTCAATATCCGCATCATTTTACTCTGCCTTATCAGCGCAGCGACTTTAAGCGGCTGCGCGCATGAATTCGAAACAAGAAAATCCCCTTGCAAGCCTGTGGCCGGCCTGTCGTCCAATCCTTGTAATCCGCTGCCCATAAATGTGGCTGGAGTAGAGATTAAAACAAAGAGGCTTTCATGATTAGCGCGCTTGAAACACTGATTAATAATGTGGACGCTATTGTTCTTCTGTTTGTGCAAAGCTCCTACGGCGCTTTGGCCGGCCAAATAAGCATCCTCTGGCAAATCCTCTTCATTCTCTTTATTGCCATTTACGGCTATAAGGTCATCATTTCCGGCCAGTTCAATGCATCCCTTCTTATCGCCAGCATTTTTAAAGTTTTGATCATTTTTGCACTCATAACGAGCTGGGATCATTTTTTCGTCTTTATATATAGTATCGCCACCGATACGCCGGCCGATATAGCAGGCGTTCTGCTCCAAAACGCTTCGGCGAGCCTTGGCGCGCCGATTGCTGATGCGGGTGATGCTAACCGCTCATTATCTTTATATTATGATCGCAGCCTGCAGATCACAGATAATATATTGGAAGGGGCAAGCTGGAGCGATATAGGCGTTTATTTTTACGCCGGCGCCATTATGGGCGCAGCGCTCATTTTTTCTAGCTACGCCGCTATGCTGATTATTCTGGCAAAGCTTGCCGTTGCTATCCTTTTAGCCGTGGGGCCGGTTTTTATTTTGCTCTTAATGTTCGAGGCCACGCGCTCTTTGTTTGAAGGATGGCTGCGCACTCTTCTGAGCTATGCCATTATTCCGGTCTTTATCTATGCCGTCATAGCTTTTTTTCTGGTGCTGGCCGAAAACCCGCTCACAAACCTAGAAGAAAACTCAACTCTTGGCTCGGCCTATTTAAGCGCAATGGCGCCCTTCCTGCTCATCACCGTGGTAGCCATACTTGTCATGGCGCAAGTCATGAATATGAGCGCCTCTATAACAGGCGGGCTTTCTCTTTCAACATTAGGGGCTGGTGGCTGGATGAGCGGTTTGGCTACTAGAAATCCTATCTCTAAGGCAAAGCTGGCCGGGACTGGCAGCTATAAATTAGGCCGCGGCGCTCACAGGGCAGGAAAAAGCATCCTGCATAAAGCGCGAGATGTGAAAAGTAGCATCCAAAACCGTATTCCCCGTCAAAGGAGCTTTTAAGCCATGCAAACACAAGACAACTATTTTCAAAAAGCAAAAAGCTGGGATCAGGAAATTCTGGCCAATGTAATTATATCCCGCAACCGCGCATGGCTTTTATGTTTTGCGCTGATCGCCCTGCTCGCTCTTTCCTTAGCAGCGCATCTTATGATCCT
>JBBKXC010000241.1:0-10640 GCA_037969275.1 Bdellovibrionales bacterium
AGCCGTCTTCGCCATTCTTTGCCGTATAAACAATGCCGACACCAAAAGTTGCCAGAATGGATTTTGCCAAATCCAGCATCGGCTGGTTATCCTCGACAATCAGGACTTTAATGGTTTCAAGCTGGTAGGACATTTGACGCCTTTGTTACGTTGCGTAATTTTATTATGCGCATTCCCTAATTGTAAAGGCTTTGGCCTAAATAAATATTTTCACCTATTAGTTTAAAGGACAGGTTAATTTAAAGATCTTATTTAGCGAAAACCCTTGATATGACGCGTATTGCTTTTGTATATATAGGGGTGAAAAATCTGATGACGATGAGGTGAGTTATGGCCGGCCATTCCAAATGGGCAAATATCAAGCATAGAAAAGGCAAAGCGGACGCACAGCGCGCGCGTCTTTTTTCCAAATTAGGACGTGAAATTTATGTGGCCTCTAAGATGGGCGGCGGCGATCCCGATATGAATCCACGCTTGCGACTAGCTGTTAATACTGCGCGCGCGCAATCCATGCCTAAAGACGGAATTGAGAAGAATATCCAAAAAGGCATTGGCGGCGGCGAGGGCGAAAACTACGATGAGATTCGCTATGAAGGCTATGGCCCGGGCGGTGTGGCTATAATTGTCGAGGCGCTCAGCAATAACAAAAACCGCACGGCCAGTAATGTGCGCTCTACTTTTACTAAATTTGGTGGAAACCTAGGTGAAACAGGTTCTGTGGGCTTTATGTTCGACCGCGTAGGGGAGGTTATTTACCCAGCCGACAAAGCCAGTGCTGATGAGATGTTCGAAGCCGCATTAGAAGCGGGCGCCTCTAATGTCGAAAGCGATGAAGATGGCCATGAAATCACCTGCGCTATTGAAGATTTTGCCCGCGTTTCCGATGCGTTAGAAGCTAAATTTGATGTGCCTGAGCGCTCTGGACTTGTCTGGCGACCTAATATCAATGCACCCGCCAATGAAGATCAAGCCTCAAGTATCCTTAAGCTTGTTGATGCTTTGGAAGATGATGATGATGTTCAGGTTGTGACCACCAACATGGATGTCAGCGACGAGATCATGGAAAAGCTGATGAGCGAAGGATAGGCTCAGGCCTTTCCTTACTCCCGCGGTTTTGCAATTATCTACAAACGCTAGGCGTTTGAATATTTCGGAAGACAGGCTTAAGCACGCGCTCATATTGCTCTATTGAGGGGCAATTATATCTTTTGTTATAGATACTTGTCGTTTCCCGCAAAAAGTAATAATCCTCGATAAGCGCACCTTGTTGTTCGATATTCAAAGCACTAAAACGCTGCGTTAGACTTAAATCATAGTTATAAGATTTATTGTAATCCCCGCCATTTTTGAAAAACAGACCAATAGCCGAATCAACAACATTCACGCCATGCTGTTCTTGGAGCATATGGGTCATTTCATGCATGAATGTCAGCCTTTGTGAAAGGGGCGCTGCGCTATAATCATGGGAGTATTTATCTCTGCTCATGCGCATAACACCGTCAAAGGCTCGGCTTCTATTCGTATGGTCATTCCGCACGCGTACTTTGGAATAATCCATGCGGCTACCGAATATTTCGCGCGCCATAGTGATCTCGCGCGAATTAAGGTAGCGCTCACCAAACGCATTCGCGGCGCTGACGTCATTTGCGGATGAAAATGCTGTTAATAATGATAGTCCGGCGGCTGCGGCCACCGCTCTTAGTCCCTTATTCATGATGATCCCTGTTTATATCGTTTTTTATTTATATTTTCATTATTGATAGCAGGGCGCATAAATTAGTCAAGTAAGCAAAAGTGTGGAATACATTTGTCCCCCCTAATATTTAGAATAAACACTTTACTTTGTTCTTGTTTTGTTTCATTGTTGAAAGATGAAAATTCTCGGCATCGACCCCGGCCTTCAAAAATGCGGCTGGGGGCTTATCCACCATAACGGCTCGTCCCTTAAATTTATTGCCTGCGGTCTTGTTAAAACAAATGCCGCAGACCCCATGGCCTTGCGTTTAGCACGGCTGCATGAGGGGCTGGTGGATGTTCTTAAGCTGCACACACCGGATGCCGCCGCCATTGAGGAAACCTTTGTTAATAACAATCCGGCTTCGGCACTAAAACTTGGGCAGGCACGCGGCGTGGCCATGAGTGTTCCGGCACTCTATGGGTTAGAAGTCGCAGAATACGCCGCCAACAAAATTAAAAAATCCATCGTCGGAAACGGACATGCCAGTAAAGATCAAATGGGGCACATGATTCGCACGCTCCTCCCAGCCTGTGGGCAAATCGGAGAGGATGAGGCGGACGCCCTTGCGGTTGCCATTACCCATGCCCATTATGGAAGCTGGGCTGCCCGTATTAAATCAGCCTAAAAAGGAATAAATTATGATCGGTAAACTCAGTGGCATAATTGATAGCTTCGGCGAGAATTTTTTAATTCTTGATGTCAGCGGTGTTGGCTATCTGGTTTACGCCAGCAGACAAACACTTGGCCGCATTGGTCAAAAGGGCGATCCCGCCTCATTGCTGATTGATACCCATGTCCGTGAGGACGCCTTTACGCTCTATGGCTTTGCCAGCGCGGCAGAGCAATCATGGTTCAGGCTCCTCAATTCCGTACAAGGCGTCGGCGCGAAAGCTGCCTTCGCCATTCTCGCCATCTGTCCGGCGGAGCGCCTTGCGCTCATCATCGCCGCGCAAGATAAAGCGGCGCTCACGCAAGCCGATGGCGTAGGGCCAAAGCTTGCACTCAGAATCCTCACGGAACTCAAGGACAAGGCTGGAAAGATGGAGTTATCCACAAAATCCGTGGATAGCCCTGTGGGCGGTTCCGTGGAAAAGTCTGGAGAAACACAATCCATAAGCGGTGTAGAAGACGACGCAATTTCCGCACTTATCAACTTAGGTTACGGCCGCGCCGATGCCTATACAGCTGTACTGAAAGCGAAAGATAAAGCCAATGACAACCTTCAAACACTCATCCGTGAAGCGTTGAAGGAACTGAGTGCGTGATTGATTGTGTAGACTTACCTATTTTAGAAAGACTTTATGAGGCGTACTTTTTAAAACAGCAAATTATTGTCTTTTGCCTATTGCTTGTGGCCATATTTTTAAAAAACTGGACTCTTAAAAAGAGGAACGAAAAAATAACTTCAAAATTTGTTTTTCTTTATACGTTTTCATTACTAATTGGCATATCAGCAATATTTTACCTTGCTTATAATGTCGTATTTTTTCCCTCGCCTTTTTATATTAATGGATGTGCATAATGATTAATCCACTCGAAAAAAACATTGATCTAGAATCCGCGCCATTAGAAATGGAAAAGGGCGAGGAGGGGGCGTTGCGCCCTTTAAGCCTTGATGAGTTTATTGGTCAAAAACCCTTGCGGGAGAATTTGCGTATCTTTATCGAGGCAGCGAAATCGCGCGGCGATGCGATGGATCATGTGCTTTTATTTGGCCCGCCGGGGCTTGGGAAAACGACGCTGGCGCAGATTGTCGCGCGTGAGCTTGGTGTGGGTTTCAGAGCAACTTCAGGCCCTGTTATATCCAAAGCAGGCGATCTCGCCGCGCTGCTGACCAATCTAAATGAAAATGATGTGCTCTTTATTGATGAGATTCATAGGCTTAATCCAGCAGTAGAGGAAATTCTTTATCCTGCCATGGAAGACCGCAAACTGGATTTGATTATTGGCGAGGGGCCTGCTGCGCGCTCTGTACAGATAGATCTCGCGCCTTTTACGCTGGTTGGGGCAACTACGCGCTCAGGGCTTTTGACCACGCCGCTGCGCGATCGTTTTGGTATTCCGCTCCGCCTAGAATTTTATGTGCCGGAAGAGCTTTCCCTTATTGTAAAGCGCACCGCGCGCTTGCTGGATTTACCGCTTGATGAGGAGGGCGCAGCCGAGATTGCGAGGCGCTCCCGCGGAACGCCGCGTATAGCCGGAAGATTGACGCGCCGCGTGCGCGATTTTGCCCATGGTTCAAAAGATGCTCAAGTAAGCCGTGCGCAAGTGCATGCGGCATTAACGCGCCTAGATGTAGATGATGCAGGGCTTGATAGTATGGATAGGCGCTATCTCAAGTGTATCGTTGAGAATTACGGCGGTGGCCCTGTTGGCGTTGATACGATTGCCGCGGCATTATCCGAGCAGCGCGACATGATCGAGGATGTCATTGAACCTTATTTGCTGCAGCAAGGTCTCGTGCAGCGCACGCCGCGCGGGAGATGCATTTCCGCGAAAGGTTATAGTCACTTAGGTCTTGAGCCTAAAGCAAATTCCGAGACGCAAGAAGGATTATTCTAGTTATGCATTACAAACTTCCATGCCGTGTTTACTATGAGAATACTGATGCTGGCGGCATTGTTTACCACGGGCAATATCTGAATTTTGCAGAGCGAGGCCGCACCGAGTTTCTGCGCCATGTTGGTTACCAATCAAGCACACTTGTTAATGAGCAGGGGATAATGTTCGTTGCGAGATTTTTAGATATCAATTATTTTACACCAGCCTACCTTGACGATCTGCTCGAAGTGCATACATCTATCGCAGAATTAAAAAACACAAGTTTTACCATGCGCCAGACATTTTTTAGACACAAAGAAAAAGTACAAGAAAAAATAGCGGAACTAAAGGTAACGCTTGTCTGCGTCAATGCAGATAGTATAAAACCTGTACGAGTACCTGATGGTATTCGCACGGCGTTTGAAGCGTATTTGGAAAAAGGATAAAGCACGAATGGACAATTCCATTGAAAGTATTGATTTAGGCGGTATGAGCCATGATTTGAGTATGTGGGGATTGTTTCTCTCCGCCGACCCCATCGTTAAGGCCGTTATGCTTATGCTTATTGCGGCCTCATTATGGTCATGGGCTATTATTTTTCAAAAACGCGGGATGCTGTCCCGCCTGAACCGCCGCGCTTCTCGCTTTGAAGATACCTTTTGGTCTGGCGAAGCGCTGGATAAAATTTACGAGCGCGTTCGTAATTCCAAGCAAGACCCTATGCTCACTACTTTCTCTGCCGGTATGGAAGAGTGGCAAGCGGGCGTGTCTGGCGGTATGCCCTCAAACGCAAGCATGCAAACCAGCTTGCGCCAACGTATAGAGCGCGCCATGAGTGTGACTATTGGGCGCGAAATGAACCGCCTTGAGCGCGGCATGACTTTTTTAGCCAGCGTAGGTTCTACTGCGCCGTTCATTGGATTGTTTGGAACGGTATGGGGCATTATGAACTCGTTTTCCTCTATTGCCGCCACAAACAACACGTCATTGGCCGTTGTGGCGCCCGGTATTTCCGAGGCGCTTTTTGCCACAGCGCTTGGACTGGTTGCCGCTATTCCTGCTGTTGTGTCTTATAACGTCTTCTCCACAGGGCTTAACCGTTACGCCGATAGGCTGGAGGCTTTTACCGATGAATTTTCGGCGATTCTTTCACGTCATCTCGATTCGATTGATGCCGATAAAAGCAGAAGGGCCGCTTAAATTATGGGCGCAAGCATGGCAACAAAAACAAAAGGCCGCGGCCGCCGTACAGGTGGTTCCTACCGTCCTATGTCAGAGATTAACGTCACGCCATTTGTGGATGTAATGCTCGTGCTTTTAATTGTCTTTATGGTGGCTGCGCCTTTGCTAACAGCGGGCGTTCCCATTGACCTCCCTGATTCTCAGGCTAAGCCCATTCAAGATGAAGATAACAAGCCAATTGAAATTTCTGTAAGCAATGACGATAAGGTTTATATCGGCGAAACAGAAGTTACGATGGAAAGACTTATTCCTCTTCTCTCCGCCATGACAGAGGGCCAAGCTGACCGCCGAATTTATATTCGCGCCGATCAGGGACTGGCTTATGGACGGGTTATGGGAGTAATTGGTGCCGTAAGCGGCGCTGGCTTTAATAAAGTCGCGCTGATTTCGGAGAATAAGGGAGGCTAGATATGGCCGCACTCGCCGCAAACGCCGGACTCAAAATTAATGCGCCTGTGATGCAGCCCATGAAAACATCGGTAATTAAATCCGGCTTGTTTCATGGTTTTATTATTCTTATTTTTACTGTGGGTCTTCCATTCGTAAGCAAAGATACAACGATTATCAGCGCGCCGATAATCGTTGAGCTGGTTAACATTTCAGATGTCACGGCAACGCCTCGTATTGCCCCCCCGGAAAAGCCAAAGGAAAAAGAAAAGCCGCCGGAGGAGCCAGTGAAAAAAATTGACACGCCTCCGCCAATGAAATCAGAAGCGCCGCCAGATCTTACAAAACCTGAGCCTCCTGATGTGAAAACAGCAGAAAAACTGCCCGAGCCAACGCCGCCAAAGCCGCTGGAACGCACTCCAATTAAAAAGCCTGAGCCACCTAAGCCAAAACCGGAGACAACAAAAACAGTAGAACCCAAGCCAAAGGAAGATGATTTTCAAAGCTTGCTTCGCAACATAATTCCGGATGCTCAAAAGCCAGTTGAGGGTGAAGAAAAAGCGAAAGCGGAAGCAAAACCTGAAGAGGGCGCTATCGCTCCACTAGGACAAACGCTGAGCATTAGTGAAAAGGATGCTATTGGTATGCAGCTATGGCCTTGCTGGAATCCGCCAATAGGAGGAAAAAATGCAGAGAGTCAAATCGTTGAGCTGCGGATATATATGAACCGCGCGGGCGTTATTACTAAAACCGAAGTTCTTGACCAACTAAAATATAATAATGATACGCATTTTAGAGCTGCCGCTGATTCCGCGCGTAGAGCTACCCAAAACCCAAGATGTTCTCCGATTAAATTTCCTCCTGAAAAATACGACCAATTGCAGAAATTTATATTTAATTTTGACCCGAGAGATATGTTATAAATCATCACCTAATAAGAGAGACGATTCATGCTTAAAAAACTGTTATTCCTAATTATCGGTATTGTTAGCTTGCCCTTAAGCGCTCATGCGGAACTTCGCATAGATGTTAACCGTGGCACAATCGAGCCCATGCCGATTGCCATTTCGAGCTTTTATGCTGAAGGCAGCGCAAATGGCACAATAGCCACCGAAATGCCTCAAGTTATCTCTAAAAACCTTGAAGGTTCGGGTCTGTTTAAGCCCGTCAATCCCCGCGCCTTTGTACAAAGTGCCCAGTCCATTCAAAAGGAAGGCGTACGCTTTTCCGAGTGGCGCGCAACAAATGCGCAGGCGCTTGTGACTGGCGTTTTGACCCGTACTAGCGATGGCCGTACGCGCGTTGAATTTCGCCTTTGGGATGTTTTTTCCGAAAAACAAATCACAGGCACAGCCTATATGACGAGTGATGACAACTGGCGCCGCATTGCGCATATCATCTCTGATGAGATATACAAACGTCTCACCGGTGAAGAGGGCTACTTTGATTCTCGCATTGTTTATGTATCCGAAAGCGGATCACCGACAGCGCGCGTCAAGCGCCTAGCGATCATGGATCAGGATGGGTTTAACCATAAATTTCTGACAGATGGCTCAAATCTTGTTCTGACACCGCGCTTTTCCCCATCACAGCAAACCATTGCGTATCTTGCCTATGTGAATGATAGACCCCGCGTTTATATTTACGATATCAATTCCGGTCGCCAGCAAGTATTGGGGGATTTTCCCGGTATGACATTTGCGCCGCGCTTCTCACCTGATGGTAACACAGTCGTGATGTCACAAGCACAAAACGGCAATACCGATATCTATGAAGTTGATTTACGCAGCAAAGCCAAGACACGCATTACAAACAGTCCATCTATTGATACGGCACCGTCTTTCTCACCCGATGGCCGTCAGATCGTATTTGAATCTGATCGTGGTGGCACGCAGCAGCTCTATACTATGGATCGCAGCGGTGCGAACGCCAAGCGTATTACCTTTGGTAATGGCCGCTATGCGAACCCTGTGTGGTCGCCGCGCGGTGATTTGATTGCCTTTACACGCATGTATCAAGGCAAGTTCTATATCGGCGTCATACGTCCCGATGGTACAGGCGAGCGATTAATCACTACCGCTTACCATGTGGAAGGCCCGAGCTGGTCTCCTAATGGCCGCGTTCTGACATACTTCAAGGAACGCCCTGAAGGTAACCAACGCTCAGCCAAAGTTTATACGGTTGATATTACAGGTTATAACGAGCGCTGGCTTCAAACGCCGCGTGATGCCTCTGACCCAGCTTGGTCACCATTAAACCGTTAAGGTGCAAACATGACTGCCCTTGAAATATTCATGGATACTGCCAGTGTGCATTATACAAAAATGGATAGGTCAAGGGCATGAATGTTGTTATTTTTGGCGCGCCATTATCCGGCAAAGGCACTCACACAAAATTCCTTCATAAAGAGCTCGGTTTCGATGTTGTTTCAACTGGCGACTTATTGCGCCAAGAAATTGAACTCGGCACTAATTTGGGCAAGAGTATTGAGCCATTATTAAAAGCTGGCAATTTAATTGGTGTTGATGATGTCCTTAAAATTGTTGAGGGCGCTTACGCTCAGCGGCAATCCGAGATTGGCGTTGTTTTTGATGGATCACCGCGCCGTATGGAAGAGTTTCATAAGCTAAGAAAAATGCTGAGGAAATCGGGCGAAAAAATTGACCAGATTATTGTTTTGGATGTGCCGGAGCCAGAGCTTTACACCCGTATGGAAGGGCGGCGCGCCAATATGATTGCGCGCGGCGAGAGGCCCCGCGACGACGATCAGACAGATGTTCTACGTGAGAGGCTCCTTAAATACAAAACCGAAAGCGTCCCCATAATTGCCGAAGCGCGTAACTACAATATTGATGTGCGCGTTATAGATGCTAATCGGCCATTAGAAGCGCAAAGAGAAGATCTTCTCAATTGCATAGAAACGCAGATTGATAACCCTATGCTGTACTATTTCTTTCCGGGATTTTATTAATTAATATCCGCAAATAAAGTGATGACCTTACTATAAAGTTCGCGCTTAAAAGGAACTATGAGATCTAGAGTCTGTGGTAAATCCACCCATTTCCATTTGGAAAACTCAGGATGCCAATGTTCATCAAGGCGTATATCATTATCCGCACCGCTAAAGCGCATGG
The DNA here is from genome assembly GCA_037969275.1 of Bdellovibrionales bacterium. GTDB lineage: Bacteria > Pseudomonadota > Alphaproteobacteria > Micavibrionales > Micavibrionaceae > UBA2638. The sequence continues at coordinate 9,043 of JBBKXC010000241.1, forward strand.
CTATCCATATTTGTTCTTGGCCTTGATATTTCCCGCTCCAAAGACGCGCCCTAAGATTATCGGGTAAATCATAACGGATTTTTTCATCGGCAATTTTTATAATCTGCGCATGGTCGGCGCTCAAGCCAGTTTCTTCCTTAAGCTCTCTAAAGGCGGCGCGCTCGATATCTTCGCCGGGGTCAATGCCGCCTTGGGGCATCTGCCATGCGCCGGGGGTGTCAATACGCTCCCCGACAAAGACTTTTCCATCATCATTGAAGAGGGCTATGCACACACAGGGGCGGTAAATTTTAATGGTGTCCATTATCGCTCTTGCTATCATGAGGCGCAGCGTCATTAGCAGGGGGCGCGCCGTGTCCATTAGCTTCACCTTTGTTATTTGCAGATGCGTCAGGCGGAGCTGCCTCTATAAGTCCTTCTGCAATAGCCGCTGCCTCGAGATGGTTTTTCACGTGAAGTGTGGAAAGCGGCACCAATGTATAGCCAGCCGCGGACAGGGTTGGTAATTTTTCTTTAAGGAAAGCCAGTGTTTCGGGGTAGGGCTTGAACACGCCGCTGGCGTAACCTTTGCTCTGCGCTATGCGCTCCAGCAAATCCCAAGCCTCAGCCAATTCACCATTCCATTTTGGGTCATGAAAGGCTATCTCATTACGTATATAAGGGGCATTAGTACGACCCGAAATTTCTTTAACCTGGTCAGGCGCGCTCGGGTTTATTTCGAAATATCCGAGACCGCGATCATAGTTTTCCTTGATCAAAGCACCAAGCATAGGCCGCGCCTTGGCAAAGCCTAAATCAAAATACGGCGCAATGCCCGCATAACCGCTAAAACGGGAAAGCGCCCATTTCATACTTTGCATATTGGTGTTTAATGTCGCGCGGCTAAGTATACCTTTAGCGCCCGGCTCATCATAAGGGAAGTTCTGGTTCTCCATAGGTAGCTTTAACCAAAGCTCATGGCCATGCCCCCGCGCCCGCTTTTGTAAGGCTTCAGCAGAAGGAGCGTAAGGAGATACAATGAAGCTCACTTCTTCTGGAAGATCTGCCGCCATAGTAGATGATAAAGCGCTATTCAAGCCAAAATCATCAATGGCAATCGCGATCAAAGGTGTAGCCGTCGCCGGAATCACAAATGGTTTGCGGTAGACATGAAAGGGCGATAAGCCATCGCTTTTGCGTTTAACCGGCAGTAAATCGCCGTGAGAATCAGGTTCGAAAAATCCTGCCATTGGAGCCTGAACCATTGCGGATGGATCATGCGCGCCTTGATTATGCTGTATCTGGCTAACTGGGGTATCGGGTATATGCGCTAACTCAGAATGTTCATCATTTTTAGGCGTGACCATGTCATGGGCGGCAAGCTTTTCTTCTGGATGAATCTCGGCCCCAATATGTTCATCTGGAGCCAGCGCGCGCGCGTCACGTTTAATAGCAACAGTTTGTGACGCAAGGCGCTCGCCTAAATCTCGAAGCGCCGCGTCGCCCCCGACATATACCCAGCCCGATAGCGCCGCATAAAAAAGCGCAATACCGCCAAGCCCCGCAAAAAAGCTGCGGGAAGTAAGGCTGTTCTTTATAACGCTACCGATGGCCATCAA
>JBBKXC010000242.1:0-5109 GCA_037969275.1 Bdellovibrionales bacterium
TGTGAGCATCCACTCACCCTTCATTTTCAAATAACGCACGTTATGCGCCATGAGGGTGCGCAAATCCAGCTCCGCCGTTTGCACATGATCGAGAGAATAGGAGCATCCCAAACGCGTCAAGGCAGCCATAATGGCCAAAATTTGCTTAGGTAGAGCTTTGTAGGCGCTATAAGGGATCTCAAAGACAAGTTTTTTGGCTAAAGGGCGGTTTTTTGCCATGAAACGGATCAATTCCTCCATAAAGGCGATGTTTTTAAGGCTGGCAGGCTCGATATTGAGGAAAAACGAGATGTCTTGCCCTGTTTTATCCTGCTCGGCGAGCATTTCGAGGCATTTAATCAGCAGAAGGTTATCAATCTCACTCGCGATATTCTGGCGGCGGGCGAGCGGCATATAACGCCCCGCGGGAACATAAAGACCAGCTTTGGCGCGAATGCGGGCATACATCTCATACGCAACAGGTTTGCGGTGCGGCAAACGCACGATAGGCTGAGCGAAGATATCTATGCGTTTATTCTCAACGGCTGTGCGCACTAATTCTTGCACAACACTATCACTGAGGGAGGCGTATTCATTGAAAGGGTCGTCATTGGCGACAAGAGTTGAGGCGCGGGCAGGAACAATCTCTTCGGCGGCGCTATGCTGGCCTAGCCCGTTTTTAACGAATGGGTGAACGCGTTTAACGCTCACCATTTGCTCGTTCATTACATCCATATTTACTCTAACGGCGCGCAAAGTCTCATTGTTCCTTGTTATTTCATCGCGCAGATTTTCATGGACTTTATTGACGTGGTGCAATTTAAAATCCGAAGCTTTTTCCCAGTTTCTACGGCGAAGATATTCATACGCTGCAAATATGCATATTGCAAATAACCCGAAATTGAGCGCGGCAAGTTCGAGCGAGATATAGCTGCTTAAGGTAACAACCAAAACGCCGCAGAACATGACATAGACCATTAAGCCTTTCGCATACCCATTGGGAAGCGACTTTTTCGGCTTGCTCGGTCTAAGTGCATGTAAGGGGAGCATTTAGCTTTTGCTCCTATGATCCGCGCCAATAGCCTCGGAAATGTTGCTGTAGCCATCTTTTTGTAAAAGCGTGATCAAGCGGGTGTTAATATCATGGGCAATTTGAGGGCCTTTGAATATTAGCCCAGTATAGAGCTGGACCAGACTTGCGCCCGCCTTGATTTTTTCATAGGCCTGATCGCCGCTTGCAATGCCGCCAACGCCGATAATCGGCAGTTTACCATCCGTAATTTTATAAAAGTTATGAATGACATCGGTTGATTTTTGCGTCAGGGGCTGGCCGCTAAGGCCGCCTTTTTCAGCGCGGAAATTGGAGGACAGAAAATCGGGGCGATCCAGCGTTGTGTTGCCCAAAATTACGCCGTCAACTTTGGCCTCGAGCAGTGTTTCGGCCAACTCTTGCTGCTGAATTTCATTTAGATCGGGAGCAAGCTTGACCAGAAGCGGCGGCGCGTGGGTACGGCAAGCCTTGGCGCGCTCTTCCATTATTGCGCTTAAGAGCTCCATAAGAGGTTCGCGCTGCTGTAAATCGCGAAGGCCGGGCGTATTGGGGGAGGAAATGTTAATAGTCAGGTAATCGGCCATCGGAGCAAGCAACCGCACTAGATATACGTAATCTTTGGCCGGCTCTTTTTGTGCCTTGTTCATACCGATATTTAGACCGACAACCCCATTCGGGCGCGCTTTTGCGCTCAGAAACTTTTCCAGATTGGCCTTAAATGCTTCTGAGCCACCATTGGGGAAGCCCATGCGGTTAATCACAGCATCATTGACCGGATCGCGGAAGACGCGCGGCTTAGGGTTGCCATCTTGCGGCTTAGGGGTAACCGTTCCAGCCTCGACAAAGCCAAAACCCAGCTTGAAAGCGGGGCCAATAATTTCAGCATTTTTATCAAATCCGGCAGATAAGCCGACAGGGTTAGGAAAACGCAGCCCCATCAGCGTGGTTTCCAGCGCGCTATTGTCGATCTTAGGCACGCAAGGCACAAGGCCAGCCTTTAGAGCCTTTAACGTCATGTTATGGGCTTTTTCGGGATCAATTTTAAACAGCACAGGCCGTGCCATGGCGTAAATATTTATCATGGTAAAGTTCTATGCCATTTTAGCTGTAAAGTCTACAAAGGTGGGGCTCTGTGAACAAATGGTATGAGGGGCTTAGCGCGCGTATCGCTTAAGCCTGTTTCTTGCCAAAATTTGTTTTGTGTTTGGTGGTAAGCTGCATTGTTGATTGGCAGGGCGCGCTGCGCGACGCGTTCCAAATAATAGGTTGCGCTATCGATGTCTTTTTTGTCCAAATCAAGCCTAGATAGGAAACGGCGGAAATCGCGTGTTATATCTTCATCGAAGTATCCACGCTCTGCTTTATCGAGAAAGTCTGTGTATACCGGATAGGATAGGGCGTGCTCGTAATCCGAAAGATGATCAAATGACGGAGGCCCCGCATTTGCGCGTGCCCATTTGTCATTTAAACTCGTTCCCAGATCCTTTAAGGATTCTTTTAAATTATCTAATATTCCCATATAAGTTTATACCACTAAATGTTGGTAATATGCAAATTACTGTAGATGCGGCCATCCGGCTCTGAGGTAAAGCCAGCCTGTCCAAGCCGTAATAGCGGCGGCGATAGAAATCAGGAGTAGGCCGAGACCTAAGGCAAATGGCATTACGGGCGCAACTATCAGGAATGCCAAGCTGAGCATTTGCGCGGTCGTCTTCCATTTTGCCAAATTCGTGACTGGAACCTGAACATCCTTTGGCCCCAAAAACTCCCGCAAGCCAGATACCAGAAATTCGCGCGTCATGATTATAAGCACAGGAATAATCCAAAAACCGGAAAGCGGCCCGATATCGACAAGAGCAATCAGAAGGAGTGCCACAAATACCTTGTCTGAAATAGGGTCAAGAAATGTACCAAACTCGCTCACTGCATTTAATTTACGCGCCAAATACCCATCAAAGAAGTCGGTCAACGCACATAAAATATACAAATACAGCGCCACCCAATACAAACCGCTATACAGCAGCCAGATAAGCAGCGGCAATAGCGCTATGCGGGAAAGGGTGAGGATGTTAGGAATCGTAAGCATATTTATATCTAGCATAAAAAAAGAGCCTCAAAAGGCTCTTTTTCAATTATTTGGATTTTATCACTTACCGCGCATTAGCTACGGCGGCTTTGCGTTTTTCTTCATCTGGGTCGCGTAGGACGTAACCACGGCCCCATACAGTTTCAATGTAGTTTGAGCCATCTGTTACATCTGAGAGTTTTTTACGGAGCTTACAGATGAAAACGTCGATAATTTTTACTTCCGGCTCGTCCATACCGCCATAAAGGTGGTTCAGGAACATTTCCTTGGTCAGGGTCGTACCTTTACGCAAAGAAAGAAGCTCTATAATGCCGTATTCCTTACCGGTTAGGTGCAAGGTCTTGCCATCGACATCCACTGTGCGGGAATCAAGGTTAACCTTAACGCGGCCAGTTTCAATGATGCTGTGTGAGTGGCCCTGAGAGCGGCGAACGATAGCCTGAATACGGGCAACGAGCTCGCGCTTGTCAAAAGGTTTTGTAAGATAGTCATCAGCGCCGTAACCAAGGCCCTTGATCTTGTTATCCAGCTCAGTAAGGCCGGAAAGAATGAGGATCGGCGTTTCAACCTTGGCATCGCGCAGGGCTTTAAGAACGTCATAGCCATCCATATCAGGGAGCATAAGGTCCAAAATGATAATGTCGTAATCATATATCTTACCAATTTCGAGGCCATCTTCGCCAAGATCAGTCGTGTCTATAATATAGCCTTCGGATTTGAGCATAAGCTCGATGGATTTTGCTGTGGAGGTATCATCTTCGACAAGAAGTACTCTCATGATAGTGCCCGCTTTCTTTTCTTATTTAATAACAATGAATTATGATGTTTGTTAATATTCGTTAACGACTATATTAACAAAGGTTAACGCGGCGTGCAAATTCTAAAGTGAAATTTATGCGGCAATTTCCATTTTTGGATAGGTGTCGGGGTCGAAATCCGGGTTGGTGGCGCGGTAATCTAAGCAAGTTTGTTGCATTTTTTCATAGATAAGCTTTGCGGTATTTGGAAAATGTGTGCTTACCTTGGTTCTACCATAGATATTTTCACAAAATAATTCAGCACAGACTTCCTCCCTTGTTTTCTGCGTTTCAAAACCACCATATTGATAGGCAACAATTGGAGCAGAATTTAATATATTTTTTCCTTTCTTGGATATATTCGCGAAGTCACTGAGATAGGCTTCTGCAAATTCAGGGCTTTTTGAAAACAAACCGTTCTCTCCGGAAATATTTGAAAATGCATGGCCGAGTTCATGAGCGGTTATATAAGTGGTGTTAATGTTTAATATGTTTCTTATAAATGCCATTGCCACAGTGCCCAACGGGTTTGTTTGCGGAAATATAACTTTGTTTGTTTTATGACTAAATAAACCTTCAATAACACTAGGGAATTTTTTGTATTCGTCAGAATCAAGATTTTTATAAATGCTTTTTACCCTGCGACCTAAATGAAAGGAGTATCCGGCTTCTTTAAAACTGGCTTGTAATTCTGGCGGTAGTAAGTTTACACCTTGGCGTATATGAGTAAGAAAATAGGGGCGGTCGGGGTAAAGGCGGCCATGCAATTGCGGCTCCCAGATCATTGGGGGTGGCGCTTCGGCGTTAAAAAGCTTTCTTAACATACGGTCTACCATTTTCATGTGGGCACTCTAGAGAGTGTGGCTGATTATGTCAATAAAATTGAGCGTAACCAGACTACAAAAAAAATGATATAATTTGTCTATGGACCGTCTTTCAGATCAAGTCATAGCCGAGATAAAAACCCTTGCGGATCGTGAGGTCTATGGGCGTGTGACCAAAATTCTAGGTCTACTCGTTGAAATTGCGGGCTTTGGCAGTAATCTTTCTATTGGCTCTCACGTCCATTTAGTGCCCGAACCTGGCCGCGATATTCCGTGCGAAGTTGTGGGTTTTAAGGAAGGGCATGCCTTGCTCATGCCTTTTGGCACATTGGAGGGGGTTGGCCTTGGCTGCAAGGCAGTCTTTCAAAATAC
>JBBKXC010000243.1:0-3557 GCA_037969275.1 Bdellovibrionales bacterium
TATGAGGAATTTACAGAGCTTGTACCGCCCGGTGAAAAGGGCAATGCTGTAATCTCCAATCTGGCCGAGCATTTGGTGAAGGCCGATCTTCTTGACCGCGCCGCGAACCTTCTTAGCTATCAAATCAACCACCGCTTGAGCGGCGATGAGGCAGCAAAAACCGCAACGCGCCTTGCCGCTATTCAGCTTATTGATAAAAACGCCGTGGGGGCGCTGCAAAATCTCGATAAAGCCGATAAGTTTTTGAAAGCGCTCGCGCCGGAAACGGCTACGCCTGCGCGCTTTAATGAGCTTTCATTGCTCCGCGCGCGCGCCATGTCCCTTAATAGCCAGACCGACCGTGCTTTAAAACTGCTTGAGACCTTGCCACCGAGCGCCGAAGTCAATCGCCTTCGCGCCGATATCGCATGGCGCAACGGCTTTTGGGATGACGCGGCTTATGCGCTGGAGGATGTTATTCTGGATGAGAATGTTTCTCTGACACGCCCTTTATCGGATGAGCATGCGATGCTTATTTTGCAGCGTGCCGTAGCACAGAATTTATCGGGCGATCGTATCGGCCTTGCGAATATGCGCGAAAAATACAGCGATTCCATGAGCCAGACCAATAAGGCGCGCCTTTTTGATGTTGTGACACGCGCTCGTAAAAATGCTGGGCTGGCTGATCGCGAGACATTGCTCTCGACCGTCTCTGAAGTAGATCTATTCGGGGAGTTTCTGGAGAGCTATAAAAATGTGAATGGGGATAAGCCGTCTAACTAGGCTTTAGCCATTAATAATCATAGCTGTTTTGTGGGCACATGCTCGCAAATACCCCGATAGCCACAAGCATATTGGCATTTTTTTCATCGCCGTTTTCGCGCATATATCTGGCTTGCAGCATATAGGCTGGTAATTCTAAATAGTTATCGCAAGCGAGCGTGAGAGGCTCTTCTTGTTTGTGCTGATAATAATGAAAACGTTCATGTAAAAGATAGCCTAGCCCTTCATGCGTGGTGAGGTCCAATTCTGGTGAGATTTGGATTAAATCGCTCTCGAGATAATAAGCCGCTATCTGATCCGTTTCAGCATCTGGTGAAGTAATAGGGGCAAACTCTTCTATCAAAATACGTGGGCAGCTTCCATCGGCAATAAAACCGCTATGCGCCTCGATAAACTGATCCAGAACGCCAAGCGTTTCGCAAATGTCTTCAGGGAGGCGCGGGTCGCGTTCTTGCTGTGCGCTATTCGTGTTTTTTCCGCCTAAATTGAGGTCTAGAATGATGGTTTCGCCAGAGGCCCCGCCTATGCTGAGGGCTGAAAAGAGCGCCGCAAATACAGATGTTTGTAATTTTTTCATTTTTTGTCTACCTAAGTACGGAATCTTAGCGCAACAATTATGAAAATGCAAATTGAGGTATGGTTTTAGCCGCCTGCGCCAGCCGCGCTTGCTGCGACAGGAACAACATCATAGCTCTGGATAAGTGATCCGGCGATGAGATACCAGCCATCGACCAGCACAAAGAAGATGATTTTAAATGGCAGCGAGATCGTAACGGGCGGGAGCATCATCATACCCATCGACATCAAAATAGAGGCGGTCACAAGGTCGATAATCAAGAAGGGCAGGAAGAGCATAAAGCCAATCTCGAAAGCGCGCCGCAATTCCGAAATCATAAAGGCGGGGATGATTACCTGAAGCGGGATTTGCATGATTTCTTCGGGCGGCTCAGTTTCGCTCAGCTCCATGAACAACGTCAAATCTTTCTCGCGCACATGTTGGAGCATGAAACCTTTAAAGGGGTCAGTTGTGCGCTTGAAGGCTTCCATCTCGTCGATTTCTTCGGCGATAAGCGGGCGCACGCCTTGCTCGTAAGCGGTTTGCAGCGTTGGCGACATAATGAAAAAGGTCAAAAACAGCGCGAGCGAGATCATCACGGTATTGGGCGGTGTTTGCTGAATACCGATGGCGGTACGCATGAAAGAGAGCGCCACGGCAATCCGCGTAAAGGACGTCATCATAATCAAAATGGACGGTGCGAGCGATAGGACTGTGAGCAGGGCAACAAGCTGGATAACGCGACCTGATACTGTGCCTTCTTGATCGCCAAGGTCGATATTAATGCCTTGTGCGTGAATCGATTCGAGTGGGAACAGCGTTAATGCGGCGCAGATAAGCGCGCCAAAAATGACGAATGGTCTTTTTTTATCAATTGCTTGCAGGAGTTTTTTCACGACTGTCTTCAACGTTGTTTATGGGCTCTATATCAGTTTTGACAACAGTTTCGCCGTTTGCGCCGAGCAAGACAAGATGATCTTTATCATCACAGCGTATAAGTACCAGTCTGCGGCGGGCGTCAAGCGCTTGGGATTCAATGATCTTGAGGCGTTTTGCCGATTTATGCACAGGGGCAACTTGTGCAAGGCCAAGGCGCTTAATGATATAGGCGAGGCCAGCCATCAAGGCGACAACAAAGCCAAGCGCTAGGACGAGCTGTAAAATTTGGGTGATGCTGATAACTTCCATAAGCACTTATATATAGAAAGGCGGGCGGAGTGTCATGCGCTAATTAAGGGGCTATTTTTTGCTTTCGTCTTCCATGAAGCTTTTGAGCTGCGCATCAAATGGCTTTATCTCGCCATTGGCGCGGTAAACATAGGACAAGATTTCAGCGACAGCCAGAAACGCCTCTGATGGAATGGGGCTGTCTATCTCGATTTGGGCCAGCATTTCCGCTAACGCGCTATCTTCGCGCACTTTAATGCCGTTTTCATAAGCCAGCGCCAGTATTTTTTCCGCCATAACCCCGCGCCCAGCCGCCGTGATAAGGGGCGCGCGGCGTTTGTTTTCCTGCTCTTTCAGAGAAACTGCGGTTTTTATCTTTGGAATAGGCTTTGCATTGAGAGGCTTTAGAGCCTCATCGCGCGAGTTATTCCGGCCATCGTCATATTGGTCCACCATGATTATTCTATTTTGGCACGGTTTTCGCATAGTGAATAGATGTAGGAACTGGAAAAAACAAAAGGGTAACGAAATGACAACCGAAAATTTAAGTATATTCAAAGCCTTAGGCGCTAAAATGAACTATTTAAATCAGCGCCAGCGCGTGATTTCGCAAAACATATCCAATGCGAATACGCCGGGCTACAAGCCTCAGGACCTTGAAAAGGTTGATTTTCGTGATGTTTTGAAGAATGTGACGCGCTCTAATAGCGTGCATATCGACCGCACTAATATGACGCATATTTCGCCTAACGGTGAAATTGATGACCCACGTGAGAGCGCAATGAAGAAGGTTTACGATGTAACGCCATCCGGTAATGCTGTGGATATGGAAGAGCAGATGGTTAATGCGCAAGCGAATATGATTGATTACAACATGGTCACCAATCTTTATCAGAAGAATATTGGTATGATCCGCATGGCGCTGGGCGCAAACGGCTAAAGACATAAGGGGTAAAACAGATGACACCATATATAAATAAAAACTCGGAACTGATTAATGCAATGGCCATCTCGGCGCATGGTATGAAGGCGCAAGGCTCTCGTATCCGTGTCATTACAGAGAACGTGGCGA
>JBBKXC010000244.1:0-6206 GCA_037969275.1 Bdellovibrionales bacterium
CCTTCGGCTTCGGTGATGGTGCTGGAAGCATATTTTAATGCTGTAAAGGACTTGTGGTTCCGCGGCGGCGCGCATTCGGAAGAGCTAAAGCGCGGCGCGATTTTGTTATACGAAAACACAACAAAAACTGAGGACTACGCATCCCGCTCCTGTAACGGCGCCGAAGCATGCGGTGGGCAAACGGGGGTTCCTTGTGGCCTTATGATTACGGGTAATATTCGTGCATGCGCCGAGATTTTCCCGAATAAAGGCTGGACGGCTAGTGTGACAGATGATGTGCAAACTGCCGCGATCAATCCGAACGTCGTTACGGCGTGGCAAAACTATGTGAATAATGCGGGCATTGAAATCGAGGCTGCTGTACTTAATCGTGGTTGGGCTGGCGCTGGAATGTGGTTTACACGCCTTGCTGGCATGAACGGTGAATTTCAATCGGCTGTATCTGCTATTCCGGCTTTGGATAAATACCCTGAAGTAATGGAATATGTTCGCTCCGAATTGAAAAAAGAAAATCCTGGTATTACCGGCTCCGAAGCCTTCTCTCCAAATTTGGCGAGAGACCGTTCAATTTCACTTGATCTCAATGACACAAACCGCGCCAGCGCGCTTTATCAAACCTATAAATTATGGAATTCTGATGGTGCTATCGGCGGCGATGCCGAAAAAGAGATAACCTATAATGTTTTCATGGATGCCATGAATGCTATTTTGGGTACAGACGGTTTGTTTGATATTCGCGGTGCTAACGTGCATACGCATCCGCTGGTTCAACTAATCCAAATCGGTAAAGGCATGGTTGATAGTACTGTGCGTAATCTCGCAATTGCCTCAGGCGTTGGTATGTTAAAGGCGCTTACCGATAAATTTGATAATGTTGTCGGCGCGGTGAACGGCATGCTTACCTCAACGGCTTTCCTTGGTTTGACGGCTGGGATTGTGCTTTATTATGTGTTGCCATTCTTGCCATTCATTTACTTTTTCTTTGCCGTGGCGTCATGGGTAAAAAGTATATTCGAGGCTATGGTTGGTGTTCCGCTTTGGGCGCTGGCTCATTTGCGTTTGGACGGCGAGGGTTTGCCGGGCGAGTCCGCATCGAACGGATACTTCCTCATATTGGAGATCGGCATAAGGCCTATATTGACCGTATTCGGGCTAGTTGCCGCCATTATTATCTTTACTGCGCAGGTGCGCGTGCTGCACTTCATATGGGATATTGTCGTCGAGAACGCTGCAGGGTTCAGTGATAATGCCGATATTGCTTTGCCAGCCGGATATCATGATGCGGGCGCAATAACCGTGCGTGACACGTTCAAGCGCGGTATTATCGACCAGTTCTTCTTTACTATTATTTACACGATCATTGTTTACATGCTGGCGACAGCATCATTTAAGCTTATTGATTCTATTCCGGATAATATTTTGCGCTGGGGCGGCATTGGTGCCTCGGCCTTTGGTGATACCAACCAAGAAGCTTCTGTTGAAGGCGTGCAGCGCTATGTTGCGATGGGTGGTATGGTTCAAGGTAGAGATATTGCGCAAGGCGTGGTGAAACTTGGTGAGGGTACTGGCGGCGGGCTTGGTATGATGGCCGGATTAAGAGGGAGGCCCTGATGAGCAATAGCATTACATTCAGCAAGCGTTCCGTTTTCAAATATGTGGCATTGCCGGGGATACGCCCGCGTATTGGCGAATTATTCGGTAAGGGCTTTCAATATGTGCCTTACTTTATCGCCCTTGTTTATGAATGCGTACGGTTATTGCCGCGCAATCACCCTTATGTTGATCCTAAAAATATGGGACGCTATGGGCTGCGCCATGTTATTGCCGAGGCGGCCAATAACCTTGTGTTCGAGAAAAAAAACATTGACCAGATTGCCGTCTTCTTTTTGATTTTGATTGCGATGATAATTGTAATCGTACAAATGTTACTTGTCGTTGTGGCCTTGTTTTTCCAACCGGCTTTTGCAGGTGCATTCCCGATCAACTTTGCTGAATTCTTCTTGCCGGGCGCTTATGGCGGCGTTGGCACGCAGCAGGATTTGGCGCTTATATTACTGGATATGGTTTTTGGCGTTCCCGAGATGTTTGGATCTTGTGTTGATCAAGTGGTCAACGCAGGTATCGCTTGTCAGAGTACAAGCGGTGAAGATGTCATGATGTCGACCGATGCCTATAGTTTGATTGCAAATCCGGGTCCCTCCGAGAGCTTTGTGCATTGGGCTGTATGGCCATATCCTGTACATGAAGGCTTGCACCAACTATTTGCGGTTTATAGCTACGGAATGCTTGTTGTTGCTGTATTTGTGACGCTCTATTTCATGGCCACAGTTCTGGCTGAAACCGCGCAGACGGGCACGCCCTTTGGTAAAAGATTTAATAAGGTTTGGGCGCCGCTCAGGATCGTCGTGGCCTTTGGCCTTCTTGTGCCAATTACACTGGGCATGAATTCAGGTCAATTTATTGTTTTATATGCGGCAAAATTTGGCTCGGGCTTTGCGTCCAATGGCTGGGCTTATTTCAATAGCCAATTTGCAGCGGGCCAAAATTATCATGAGGGCTGGCATGAGCTAGTCTCCATCCCGAATGGACCAGAGTTTGGTGGCCTTGCGCAGTTCTTCCTCGCGGCGGCCACGTGTAAATCATCCTATATGCTGGGCGACGATTATACTGAAGACCCGGCAGACCCTAATCATATTGTACCGTATCTCGTTAGAAGCGGTTTGACATTAAATACCAACGCAATGGCACTCACGCCGCTTCCAGGGGCTGGTATTCCAGGGGACGCAGCCATTGCGGGCGCAACGCCATATCAGGATATTATGGCGGTTGGTGGTCATGCATTTCGCTCTAATAAGCTCGTGTTGCGTTTTGGACAAAAAAATATTGTCGAATATGGACGCTATCTTGGGGGCGTTAAGCCGTTCTGCGGTGAAGTGGTTCTTAATCTCGAGGACAGTCGCCCTGCTGGCGTTGCCGAACCGGGCGTAGAGGTAGTGCAGCGTTATTATTGGTGGTTAGTCAAAGCGCTTTGGTGGGGCGAAGGGCGTTTGCAAGGTGTAATCGGTACATCGACTTATAGTGAGCATTACGCGCGCAAAAATATTGCCAGCCTAGATTTTACTGCCGCGCATATTATGCCTACCGCAACTTTCAGGCAAAATATGATGGCGCGTTTTGATGTGCTTTTCAGGGAGGTTTTAACGGGTACAGGTGGCCCTGATAGTGGTGGCCTTGGTAATGCTGTGGATGCGCAGCGGGCATCGACTACCTACGAGCTGACCAATGAATTAAAAGAAAAGGGCTGGGCGGGCGCTGCGCTTTGGTACAATAAAATAGCGCAGGCGAGCGGCGTGCTGATCTCCGCAGTAAATAATGTTCCGGTTCCAACGCTCTATCCGGATATCATGGAGCAGGTTCAAAAGGCGCGTTCTAAAGGAAATCAGAATGTCGCGGCGGCCGATCGCTTTAAACCGGATTTATCTGATAACAGGCAGGTACCGATCAGCCCAGAAGGACTGATTGAATATGCCAGAGCTATGAATGACGCTTATTCTTATTGGATGGAGGCATCGGCAGGCGCAAGTACGCAAACAGAGCCGACTAAAAATATTATCATTGATGCCATTAATACGATTTTGGGCACGAATGGACTTTATGACATGCGTAAGAATGTCGATGTGCATCCGCTTGCCCAGCTTGTGGGTGTCGGGCGCTCTCTTATTGAGGCCGCCATACGAAACCTCGGATGGGCGATGATGGGTAGTGGTGCGAGCGCATTGCTCGGCACATTGCAAGCTTTCGCAGGTATCAAGGCACTGGCTGGAACAGCGTCGAGCTTCTTGATTACCATCGCCATGGTGGGGCTGACGGCTGGGTTTATCATGTATTATATTATCCCCTTCCTGCCCTTTATATATTTCTTCTTTGCCGTTGGCGGTTGGGTTAAGGGAATTTTCGAGGCTATGGTCGGTGTGCCGCTGTGGGCTCTTGCACATATTCGTATTGATGGGGACGGGCTTCCGGGGCAGGCGGCGATTAACGGATATTTCCTGATCTTTGAAATATTTATAAGGCCGATTCTCATTATCTTTGGCTTCCTCGCCAGTATACTTATTTTCTCGGCTATGGTTTCGGTGCTGAATGATATCTTTGACCTTGTCGTTGGTAACGTTGGTGGCTTCGATATGCATGAAGAGATGAACGATACGGCAGGAACGGGCATGTCCTATATGGCGGTGTATCGCAGTGCGATTGATGAATTCTTCTTTACTGTGATGTACGCTATTATCGTTTATATGATGGGTCAGTCTTCTTTTAAACTGATTGACCAAATACCGAATAACATTCTGCGCTGGATGAACCAGAACGTCTCGAGTTTCAATGATTCACGGAGTGATCCGGCTGAGGGCTTGATTGGTACGGCGCATACAGGTACGCAGCAAGGTTTGAGCTCGCTGGGTGGCGGTCTGCAGGGCCTAACCAGAATGGGCTAACAATGATAGACCAGAAAGGGTATAGGCGGGTTTTTTCCTGATGTCGGTTCAAAAAAGAAAAATTGCAAAATATATGTTGCTTCCCGGGCTATTGCCGCGGGCTGGCAATCTTTTTGGTACCGGCTTTTATCATATTGCCTTTTTAATCGCGATTATATTTCAATCTGTACGGCTCTTACCGCGCGATCACCCTTATCTAACCCAAGAAAATCTCGGGCGATTTGGTATACGGCAGGTTATCGCTGAGTCGGCTAAAAATTTAAAATTTAATCGCGCTAATATCGACCAGGTTATAATATTTTTTACTGTGCTGACTGGTATGGTTTTGCTGGTGCTACAAATTATACTTATTGGTATAGCTTTGTTTTCTGGCCCCGTTTTTGCGGGCGCCGTAGATTTTGCGAATTGGTTTACTATTCCATCGCCCAATTACGCTTTCGATGAGCGGTATGATATTGCTCTCATTTTGCTTGACCGGATATTTGGTGTTGAAGGCATTTTCAACTCTTGTGTCTCTACTGCTATTCCTTGCATTGATCATAACGGTATCCCAGCCACAGCGGCTTTCGCCTATCCGGCGCCGCTGCATTTGGCGCTGCATAGCTTGCTGCGTATGTATTCTATCGGGATCGGGATCATGGCGCTTATGATCATTGTTTATCTGACAATTACAATTATTGGAGAAACGGCCGTTACCGGAACGCCGTTCGGTCAACGTTTTAACCGTGCATGGGCGCCCGTACGCCTGATTGCATTCTTTGCCTTGCTCGCGCCGCTTAATTTTGGCGGGCAAAATGAGGGCTTAAATGGTGGGCAATTAATAACGCTCTGGACAGCCAAATTCGGCTCTAATTTTGCGACGAACGCTTGGGGCGTCTTTAATGTCGAGACTGCGCGGGCCTATTATCAGCCCGAGGAGCTTATCGCAGTTCCCGGAAGCCCTGATTTTTCAAATATGGCGCAATTCTGGACAATCGCCAATGCCTGTATCCATGCACAAAAAATTATTAATAACAGGGATATTTACGTCTATCTTGTGCGTGATGATACGGATTCTCTCTCCTCTGCATTTGGTACGCCAACGCCGTTACCTCATCCGGGCGGCGCTATGCCGTTTAATCCGCCAACCAGCCCTCCCAGTGTGGCCACGCCCGCAGGACCCGGCGCGGCCAATGCGTTATATCTGAACAGCAATGCTGTAACAGGGACTGATGCGATGGTATTCAACAACAACTCACCGGCTCAATTTGTTGTTGGGGAATATGATGATACGCAATACCGTAATTATAGAGGGAGTGTGAAGCCGATTTGTGGTGAAATCGTCATTCCAATGAATTCTCCGGGATGGCCGCTTACCAATGTATACGATGCTGGCGCGGTTGAAGTGTTTAATTACTTCTTTTATATGATGCATGGCTATTTCACTGATATTCCCGCCGCGCCGCCGCCTTCCCCATCAGTTGCATTTAGGGGTGATATTATTGGTATGGCGCAATGTACTATTGATCGCGAGGTTGAGATAATAACCACCGATTGCGAGCCAAGTGATCCGTATCCTGATTATCAGACACTTATTAGAAACCATTTGGATCGTCTTAATGTTGTGATGCTCGATGTTAAGCGCGCAGCAGTAAATGCGCAGCTTAATCCTGCTGCAATTGGTTATGCGGATCCTTACCTTATTACAGATCAAATGGTGCAAGTTGGCTGGGC
>JBBKXC010000245.1:0-3245 GCA_037969275.1 Bdellovibrionales bacterium
AAGTTATTGATCAAATCTGTGATAAAGGATGATTTTGGCACGGCTTTGAGTTTAAGGCAGGGCTAGGTTGTTCATCAAGCCTTTTCTACGTCTATTATGAGAAGGGCTACAAAATCTTACACTTTCCTCTATCTTGATAAGCAAGGAGACACAGTATGAGCGATTTACATTATAATAAAGCCGAGAGCCGCTATGAGAAAGATTTTGAAGGTCACAGCGTCTATGCGACCACCCGTGAAGTCGATGGCGTGCTTTATATAGATTACGTGTTCGCTCCGCCGGAATTACGCGGGAGCGGCGCGGCAGGACAATTTATGGAGGCTTTAATGGCTGAAGTGAAGAACAAAGGGCTCAAAGTCAAGCCTATCTGCGGCTATGCGGTAAGCTGGTTGCGTCGTCACGATGAATATACGACGATCACATTATAGTTGACATAATAAGTGATTTAAGCTTTTATAGGCGGATGGATAATAAAACGAGACTTGATGAAGCATGGAGCAGAGTGCGGGTTTCAAAACATTACATGCGCCCCGATGATTTTGAAGCCATAGATGGCACTATTGCTAATGGCATGACGCATTTTACGCGTCACGAAAAATTCTGGACGATGCTTTTAACGCAAATGCCGCAGGTTTTAGATCCGGAGCAGAATTATTCAGTTCTTATTACAGCGATGTCAGTGGGATGCGAAGTCTATGATGCTGCCCGCATAGCCAAGGGTCTTGGGTTGGATAATATTCATTTTTACGGCCATGATATTTCACCTAAATTTACTGAGCGCGCAGCAGAAGGCGTCTATCCTCTTGAAAAATCGATGATTATACCGGATTTGGATCAATGGTTTGATGTTCATAAACCCGCTATAGATTACGTGCGGATTAAAGCCGATAAATTTAATAATGTTAGTTTCCTAAAGCCCTCCGATATACGGGATCTGGACGGTAAGTTTGATATTGTGGTTGAGAATATTATGAACCCTTGCCCTAAAGATATCAGCTTATTGCTTCTGGCAAGGGCGCGACACTTGGCTATTGAAACATATGCCGTTGCGGGCGCTTCAAAAGCGTTTACGTCTGTAGCTGGGGCTTTGCAGGATTTCACCAAAAGCTATGAAGAATACGAGGCGCTATCCGGTAAGGTTTCGCGCAATAATCCTCCCGATTTATTTATCGCGCCAATATTTCCAGACGATGATGCGCCCGGATATTATTGAGTTCTAATTCAGGCCTTAAATTAATTGACATAATCAAATATTTCAGATAGAAGATTATCCTATGATTGATTTCGAGCGCATAGGCAAAGCATGGGAAGAAGCAGGTATGCCCGCCGGCGGTGGGGCTGACCACAAGCTTTACCCAATTTACCCCATAAAAGATAATACGCCCACAGCCTATAAAGAGCTGGTCGGCGTGACCTATTTCGGGCGCCATCTCGAAAACTGGTCGGATCTGATTATTCATCTCATGAGCCTGCCGCCAACCCCCGGCCTTTCTATATTGGTCACGGCAATGTCTGCGGGGCCTGATCTTTGGGATGGTGTACTGATGGCCGATAAGCTCGGGCTTTTCGAGGTTCATCCTAATGCGCTGTTTTACGGTCATGACTATTCACAAAAATTCACCTCTCTGGCCCAAGAGGCAATCTATCCACGCAATTGGACTTTGACGAATGCGTCGGATTGGAACGATATGTTTGATGAGACGACCCATGATGATTTTGTGACGATCAAGCCGCATCTGCGCGCTCATGCTAGATTTCTGCCCGCCGGAGATGTTCTGGCCTTAACCCAAAAATTTGACGCTGCGGTATCGCATATGATGAACCCTGAGCCCGATGGTCTTGAGGATAAGATGTGCGCCTTGGCAAGCCGTGTTGTGGCGTGTACTTCGTTTCTTGATACATTGAAGCGGCCGGGCTGGGACAATGATATGTTGATGCTGGAGCGCGGATAAACGGCGCGCCCGTAATTATTGTTGCCAAAAATAGCTCTTTATTGACCTAAATTTCAGGCACGCTGGGCTGAGCGGCGCTGGTGAAGGTGCTCTCGGCCTTCGCGGCTCTCGGCTTTTCAAAGTAATCCCAAATATCCATATGGTCTTTCCAGCTCTGATGGGCAAGCATCCAGTCTTTAATCGAGCTACCGGCTTCAATGTCGCCCTTTTTCACATCCAGAAGATAATAATAGGAAATTCTGTAAGCGGCGTTCTTTATCCGGCTATGCTCGGTATCGGGCCCGTTATTGCGGCTGGTATCCATATTGTCTTTTAAATCATTCATTTTGACGTCGATTGTATCTTCGCCCGCCATAGACCCACGCTCGATAAATGTAAAATAACCCTCATTCTCACGTTTTGTAACGGCGTCCACGCCCTGAATGATGCGCTCGGAGAAACCGGTGCGGCGCAAATCGTCGAGTGTCCATTCGAACGCGCCCTTGCCCTTAGTGTCTTCGATCACGTCATGTAAAACGCCGATTATGCGTTTTGCATCCGACATGGTGTTATTCATTCCAACGCGCAGATAATGCGAATCGTAGTCATTGCCATCCCAGGTTTTTTGGCCATGCAGCGCAGTCGCCGCAATCCAAATGGCGGTATTGAGTGAATTGGGGTGGAATGCTGCCGATTTGGTAATCAAGGCAATAGCATCTTCTTTAGGCATTAAGCCAATGGCTTCGGACATAAAAAGACTCCTGTAATAATGAACAACAGGAGTCTTTATAAATACTTATGAAAAAAAATCAATACTTATAGTAATTAGTAGCGGTATGCATCTTTCTTGAACGGGCCTTTTTCAGCCACGCCGATGTACTCAGCCTGCTCGCCTGAAAGCTTGGAGAGTGTCGCGCCGACCTTTTCAAGGTGCAGCATCGCTACTTTCTCATCGAGGTGTTTCGGCAAAACATATACCTGCTTGTCGTATTTGCTGTTATTAGTCCAAAGCTCGATCTGAGCCAAAGTCTGGTTCGTGAAAGACGCGCTCATCACAAAGCTCGGGTGGCCAGTGGCGCAACCGAGGTTCACGAGGCGGCCTTCTGCAAGCAACAAGATGCGCTTGCCAGATGGGAATTCGATCTGGTCAACTTGTGGCTTGATGTTAGTCCATTTCAAATTACGCAAAGGCTTAGTCTGGATTTCGTTATCGAAGTGACCAATGTTACAAACAATCGCGTTGTCCTTCATGTCGCGCATGTGGTCCATCGTGATAACGTCTTTGTTACCTGTTGTTGTCACAAAAATATCGGC
>JBBKXC010000246.1:0-2640 GCA_037969275.1 Bdellovibrionales bacterium
AATTAGAGCCCTATAAACAAATCCTGCTTGCCGCCTTTTGCCTAAAAGCTGCCAGAAAGCGGAAAGAGGCCGATGTTATGCTCGGGCGCATTGCCGAATGCTGGACATTCAAAGGCGGACTACAGCTCAACAAAGATAAGTCCCTTTTAAAAGAAGCGCGCAAAATTCTTCAAGACAAGAAATTATCCGGCGATACACTGGCCAAGGTTAATCAGCACGCTTTTGTGACCAATGTGCTGATGCGCGCGCTCGTTTATGCGCGCGAAGAGGGCGGCGTTCTAGCTCCCGCACAATTTGCATGGCTACGCGGCTATGACCGCGACCTTTGGTATCCACTGAATAATATTGGCCGTCAGAGCTTTCACATGGAAGCACTTGGCGCCATGGCGCATTATGTGTCTGAAAAACGGACATCACGCCCGATTCCTGTACCCAAAGTTGGCGGCGCAGTAGAAACAATCAAAAGCTATATGTCCTCAAGCCGCGTTCGCCCTATTCCGTCACTCGACTACAGTAATTCGAAAAAGCGCGGCGTTAAAAAGGCCATTTAAAATTAAAACTTAACTACACTTAGGAAATAACAATGTTCAAACTCTGCAAAAAACCATCCACCAGCGCCAGCGCGAATGTCGTTGACGGCAAGCTGATTCTCTCGCTGCCCGAAGCGCTCACACCGATTGTTTGGCAGATGGATCTAAGCGACGCCAAGGCTTCGGCTTTCGAAGTTATTGAACAGGGCGGCAATTTTTCCCTGACGTCCAAAAAACAGGGCTCCGAAAAAAAAGATACCATCGCCACTTTTGCAACCCGCAGCGATTCAGTCGATGCCCTCATGGCAACCTCCCACGCGCTGGCCAGCGCGCATGGCCACATCCGAACAGAAGCGGCCAATATTAACGCGCCAAATAATACTCAAGCGCCCCAGCACACAACCGTTTACCATACGCAAAAACCAAAGGGCGGCGCTGGGAAATGGATCATCGCCATTGTATGCCTCCTTGTTATTTTGGGACTTTTCACCATGATGAATTCCATGAAGCCGCGCCTTCCTAGCTCGGTTGATAATGCGGGCGGCTTTAGCCCAAGCAGCTCGACCTCACAATCCGGCGGCGGCAATAATGACGCGGCCAATGCGGCGGGTGTACCCGTGTCTGCCGATGACTATTTGATGAAACGATAATAAACAAAACGCACTAAATTTAGGGATCAGGCATAATACGCCATGGCATTAGACAAGAAATACGAACATAAGCATGAGGCCGTCCTTCGGGACGTACGCCCTATTATGGTGCGTTTGGCCGATCGCATGGCCGAACCATCCTTTGCTATGTCTATGTTTATGGTCGCTGCGGGCGCTATTTACTTCGTTAGCTGGGTCGGAACATTCTCAGATGTCCTCATGCTGGTCATGCTTTTGTATTTTTGGTGGCTAAGTTCCCGAGACCGCACTTTGGTGTTCAAGCTGCCCTTATCGGCGCAGCGGCGCAAATATAAAGACAAAAACAATATTGGCCCCGGTCGAAGCGGTAAGCCCGAAGGCGTTCTTTTTCTAGGTAACACGCATAAAACCAATGAAGAGGTCTGGTTTACCGATTCGGATATCAGAACGCACTTTCTATACCTTGGAACAACGGGCGCTGGTAAAACCGAAGGACTGAAATCCCTTGTGACCAATGCTATGACATGGGGCTCGGGTTTTGTGTATGTCGATGGTAAGGCCGATACAGACCTTTGGTCATCCCTCTCCGCGCTGGTGCGCCGCTTTGGCCGCGATGATGATTTGCTCGTACTGAACTATATGACGGGTAACTCGGCCATTCAGGCGCCGTCCAATACTATGAACCCGTTCTCATCCGGTTCGGCGTCTTACCTTACAAATATGCTCGTATCCCTCATGCCCGATAGCCAAGGCGATAACGCCATGTGGTCAGAACGTGCGATTTCCTTGGTATCCGCGATTATGCCTGCGCTGTGTTGGAAGCGTGACAATCAGGATATTCCGCTCTCCGTTACAATTTTGCGCGACTCGCTCTCCCTGCCCGCAGTTATCCGCTTGGCACGCGATGAGCCTGTGCCGCGCGATTTGCGCGCTGGTCTTATCGGCTATCTGGATACCCTACCCGGCTTTAACAAAGACGCCTATGACGACCAAGGCAATGTGAAACCGCCTGATGGCGGCGGGCCTCCGCCCGATACGCAAACAGCAAGCCAGCAGCACGGTTATCTGGCCATGCAGTTTACGCGCTCCTTGCAATCACTTGGTGATGATTACGGCTACATCTTTGATACCCAAGCCGCCGATGTGGATATGGTGGACGTAGTTCTAAACCGCCGCATTCTGGTCGTGCTTATCCCCGCGCTTGAGAAATCCTCGGACGAGATTGCCAACCTTGGTAAAATCGTTGCCGCGACTATTAAAGGGATGATGGGCTCGACCCTCGGCGCGACTGTTGAGGGCGAATCCTCGAAGGTTATCGAGAACAAGCCAACTAAATCCGCTACGCCCTTCATGACCGTCTTTGACGAGGTTGGTTACTATACGGCGGCTGGTATGGCCGTTATGGCCGCCCAAGCGCGTTCACTCGGTTTCAGCCTTGTTTTCTCGGGTCAGGATATTCCGGCCATGAAAAAACGTGTCCG
>JBBKXC010000247.1:0-3728 GCA_037969275.1 Bdellovibrionales bacterium
TAGGATGCCTCATAGCTATACCCAAAATTAACGAGCAGATCATAAAGAATTTCCTCCTGCTCTAACAATTCCGCCGCAGCCTCAATATCCATCTCAAGTACATCAGGCCAAAGACCAAAGCCCTCAAGCGCCAGATCTTTCCACGGGAATTTCTCGCCGGGGTCAATCTTGCGCTCCGGCGCGATATCGGAATGCCCAAGAATTTTGTCCGGCGCGATATTGTAACGCCCGGCCAAATTCTTTAGCAGCGCCTTAAGAGAAACCATTTGCGCGCCCGGAAAATCCTCATAGCCAAATTCATGCCCCTTATTCACAATCTCGATACCAATGGAAGCAGAGTTTATATCCGTGAGCCCTTCCCAGAATGATTTCCCCGCGTGCCATGCGCGGTGCTCATCCTCAACAAGTTGAAAAACAGCGCCTATTTCATCAATCACGTAATGGGCGCTTACCTCTGCTACAGGGTCGCATAAACGGCTCAAGGCCGCCTTCGCGCTTTCCATACCCGTGTAATGCAAAATTACCATGGATGGCTCCGCCCGATCCGGCGAAAGCTGCACCCGCTCATTGAAATTCGGAGAGCGCCACGTATCTTTATCTATATTCATGTAACTATCATCACTGTTAAACCGAATAGTATTATAGAATTAAAAACGCATTTCAAAAAGGATTAAGCCTATGAAAGGCCTTCTATTATTTGCACTTATCGCAACTGGAACGCTCGCGGTTTTATCGCTTTCTTACCTTCCCTCACTCGCCGAAAGTGGTGAAAGCCGTTTAAAACATGGGGAAGACCTCATGAAAGAAATGCCAAGCGACCCCGCCATTGAGTACCCCAAAGCCTATTTCGGCGGCGGGTGTTTTTGGTGTGTGGAGAGCGAGTTTCGCGAATTAAACGGCGTCCTATTTACCCGCGTTGGCTATATGGGCGGCGATGTTGATAACGTTACATATGAGCAAGTCACAACAGGCGAAACAGGCCACGCTGAAGCGGTCGAAGTGACCTATAACCCAGAGATTATATCCTTGGATTCACTGGTACGGTTTTTCCTGCTCACAGCTCACGATCCCACAGAAGTCGACCGCCAATGGGTCGATGTCGGCACGCAGTACCGCTCTGTATTTTTCTACAGCTCAGATGAAGAAATGCAGGTCGTGCAACAAATCATAAACGAAATCGACAATGACAAGGTGTACAGCAAACCTATTGCAACCCAGCTAATACCAATGAGCACATTTTGGCTGGGCGAGGATTATCATCAGCAATATTACGAGAAATACCGCGAGAAGAACGGCTATGATCATATGCGCGTCCAGATGCACCACAAGGGCGTTAAATGATAAAAACCTTGCGGTGACTTTGAGTGAAACAAATGCTATAATAGCTTCTTATTCTTCAATTTTTTCATGTGTAGGTGCGAAGACATGGAAAAGGACACAGTCACTTTTCATCCCGATCAGAACCTCAAGATAGACCTTGAGACGCTTGACGCCGAAGCGCTGAGGCGTCAACCCGAGCGCTTTATCAACCGCGAGCTTTCATGGCTGGCCTTTAACCAGCGCGTTCTGGACGAGGCCAATAACCTCTCGCATCCATTATACGAGCGTATGCGCTTTTTATCGATCACAGCCAATAACCTTGATGAATTTTTCATGGTGCGCGTTGCCGGACTTATGGGGCAAGTGCGCGCTGGCGTAACCGAGCGCAGCATAGATGGCATGAGCCCGCAGCAACAATTGGACGCGATCTTTAGCCGCACGAACGTCATGCGTCATGATATCCAGCATTGCTGGGCCGATCTGGCGCAGGAATTAAAACAGCAGCACATAAAAATTCTGACCCGCGCCGAACTACGCAAAAGCGATGCAAAATGGCTGAGTAAAAAATTCGAGCATGACATCATGCCCCTCCTCACACCCATTGCAGTAGACCCGTCGCACCCCTTCCCTTTTATACCAAATAAGGGTCAGACTATTGCGCTGCATATATACGACAGCGCCAAGAATGAAGATCTGGATGCCATCATTCAAATACCATCCATGCTGGATCGTTTCGTAAGGCTGCCGGGGGATAGCCCGCGCTACATTCCGGTTGAAAAAATCATCATGATGCATATCGCCGATCTCTTCCCTGCGCCGATGGAAATTAAGGAATACGCCTTGTTTCGTATTGTTCGCGACACCGAAATGGAAATTGGAGATGACGCCGAAGATCTCGTTAGAACTTTCGAAAGCGCGCTCAAGCGCCGCCGCCGTGGCCGCACGGTTCATTTAAGCGTCTATCATAATATCAAGCCCGAAACGATGGATTTCCTGATGGCGCAATTAGATGTGCAGGAGCATCAAGTTGACCCCGTGGACGGCCTAATCGGTCTTGCCGATATCACCGAGCTTATTACCGATGAAAACCGCGATTTGCTCTTCAAGCCCTATGATGCGCGCTTCCCAGAGCGTCTGCGCGAGTTTGGCGGCGATTGTTTTGCCGCCATCCAGCACAAAGATATTGTCATTCACCACCCTTATGAGAGCTTTGATGTCGTGGTGCAGTTCCTGCGCCAAGCCGCGCGTGACCCTGATGTTGTCTCGATCAAGCAAACGCTTTACCGGACATCAAAAGACTCGCCTATCGTACATGCTTTGATTGAAGCCGCCGAGAACGGTAAGACCGTCACCGCGCTGGTTGAGCTTAAAGCCCGCTTTGATGAAGAGGCCAATATCCGCTGGGCACGTGATATGGAGCGCGCGGGTGTTCAGGTTGTCTACGGCTTTGTAAATTTAAAAACCCATGCAAAAGTCTCTCTGGTTGTGCGCCGCGAGGGTAAGCGCCTGCGCTCCTACACCCATTTCGGCACGGGAAATTACCACCCGATCAACGCCAAGGTCTACACCGATCTATCCTATTTCACCGCCGATCCCGAGCTTTGCCAAGATGCGGCCATCATGTTTAATTACATGACGGGCTACGCCCCGCCGCAAAATCTGAAAAAGATCGCCGTTTCGCCCTTTAATATGCGTGAAACAATCATCGCTTTGATTGATAAAGAAATCGCCAATGCACAGGCCGGAAAGCCAGCTCATATCTGGATGAAATGTAACTCGCTGCTGGATTCAAGAACGGTTGATAAGCTTTACGCGGCCTCACAAGCGGGCGTGCAGATCGAGCTTATCGTGCGCGGCGCTTGTACGCTGCGCCCGGGCATCCCCGGATTTTCGGAGAATATCCGCGTCAAAAGCATCGTCGGGCGTTTCTTGGAACATAGCCGCATTTATTGTTTCGGCAATGGTCACCGCCTGCCATCCCGCGATGCCAAGGTTTATATTTCCTCAGCGGATATGATGATGCGTAATTTGGGCCGCCGCATTGAGGCGATGGTGCCCATCGATAACCCCACAGTCCATAAACAGGTTCTGGACCAGATTATGGTGGCCAATATCAAGGACAC
The DNA here is from genome assembly GCA_037969275.1 of Bdellovibrionales bacterium. Lineage (GTDB taxonomy): Bacteria > Pseudomonadota > Alphaproteobacteria > Micavibrionales > Micavibrionaceae > UBA2638. Next base: position 3,444 of record JBBKXC010000247.1, read on the forward strand.
CAAGCAAAGCTGGGAAATGCGCTATGATGGCTCCTATATTCGTTTATCCACCGATGAGGAAGCCTTCTCGGCGCATACTTACTTCATGAATAACCCCTCGCTTTCGGGGCGCGGCAATACGCTGGAAGATGCGCCAATGCCGCCCCGCCTCCAACTGCCGACAAAGAAATCGGTTAAGAAAAAGAAGAAGCTGACCTAAAATAGAGCATGACCTTCGATTCCTCCCCCATCGGCATTATTGATATAGGCTCGAACTCGGTTCGGCTCGTTGTCTATGAGGCGCCC
>JBBKXC010000248.1:0-3116 GCA_037969275.1 Bdellovibrionales bacterium
TTTGTGCAATCAGATAACAGAGCCGGATAATCCATGAAGCGTTTTTATAAAGAAGCCGATGTAGCCGAAGATTCTGGCCGTTACGCCGTTCGGCTCGATGGGCGCGCGATCAAGACGCCGGATAGATCCGATTTATCTTCGGATAACGAAACACTTGCACGCCTCAGCGCTGAAGAATGGAATGCGCAGGTCGAGAAAATTGTGCCCGATTCTATGCCCCTCACCCAGCTTTTGAATACCCGCATTGATCGTATCACCGCCCAGCGCAAAACGCTTGAGCGCGAAGTTTTGAAGTATATCAATACCGATCTTTTATGTTACCGCGCCGATAACCCCGAAGAGCTTGTTTCGCGTCAGAATAAGCATTGGCAAAAGCATCTGGATTGGTTCGAGCGTGAATCCGGCCTCAGCTATATCGTTACAACCGGCCTTGCTGCATTGAAACAAGATGATCGCATTCATGCGCATATCGCTGCCGATGTGGCGGCGCTGGATGATGACCGCTTCACGATATTGCAGATGGTAACGCCTGCTTGCGGCTCGCCCGTTTTGGCGCTGGCCTTTATCAAGGGCGCGGCCTGCGTGGATGAACTTATGGCCTGCGCCTTTTTGGAAGAAGACTACAAATTCGATTTCTTTAATGAGGCGCTGCATGGCGGCGATCCGCTCACCGAGAAAAAGCGCATAGCACTGCGCCGTGACCTTGAAGCTGGCGAGAAATATCTAAAAGCTTTGAGCTAGAACCACGCCTTAGGCTTGGCGATACGGTAGCCCTTCATTGCGCGGCTAAGTCCTCGTACAAAGCGCACCACGAAATATATCAATATAGGCAAGATAACGATGATGCCTGTAACGATTAAGATGCTCCAATTATCCTTGATGAACAAATCAAAGCACGGATTGGCGAGCTCCCATACTTGGGCATAAGTGGCGTTTTCCGCATATTCCAATCCCATGGACATGAGCTTGTTCGAACATGGCTGGAATGTCGAGTAATCAATATTGGGCAGCATATACGCAGCCCCGATCCCGATAAAAACGACCGCTAAACTTGAGCCGATCCAGATGGTGCGGATGATGTAAGTCGCATGGTTTTGCGCGAGGCTGTCATCTTCGGCTTTAGCGCGAATTAGATAGGCCGCTATCAGAACGCCGAGAAAGAAAACCGCGGCCACGATCGCTATAATTGCGTGCGGTACGAGCGTGAGAATAAGCGAGACCGCAAAGGCCGCGTATAAATTCAAAACCATTTTACGCTGCGGGTCTGCTTCACTTTCGGGGGCGAGGGGGTGATTGCTCATGATGGTTTCCTTGCTTTATCGTCTGCCGAAGAGTTTTTCGATCTCTTTTAAAGAGAGGGTAACATAAGTCGGGCGTCCATGGTTGCACTGTCCCGAAAGAGGCGTTTGTTCCATCTGGCGCAAAAGCGCGTTCATTTCATCGGCGTTCATGCGTCGCCCGGAGCGTATCGAGCCATGGCACGCCATGCGCGATAAAATCTCGTTCATGCGCTCTTCTAACATGGAGGCGCTATCGTTTTCGGAGAGCTCATCAGCAATATCATGGATGAGCTTGGTAATGTCGGCCTTGCCGGATAAAAGGGCGGGCAAGCTCTGCACCGCAATAGCGCCAGCGCCAAAGGGCTCGATCTCCAGACCAAGATTGGCGAACAGCGCCTTATGCGCCATAAGGCTTTCAATTGTGCCTTCATCTAGATTAACAATTTCAGGTGTGAGAAGACCTTGCTTTTCAATGCCGCTCTGGGCGAGCTGCGCCTTAAAGCGCTCATAAACAAGGCGTTCATGCGCCGCGTGCTGATCGACGATGACGAGGCCAGCCTCGCTCTGGGCGATGATGTAGTTCTCATGGATTTGCGCCCGCGCCGCGCCCAGCGGAAAGTTTTGCGGGGCGTTCTCTTGCTCAATGAAAGTTTCATGGCGCGCCGAAGGGTGATGTTCATAGAGCGCGTGCTGCGCTTCGGCGAGATTGCCATAGGAGCTGGCGGCGGGCGCTGTGCCCATATAGGATTGCTGCGCGTGTTGTTGTTGGTACTGCGCTGGCCGCGGCGAAAACGGCGTACTTTGCAAAGCGCCAAGCGCATAGGATGAAACGGTGGAGGATGTCACAAATCCATTTTCATGAATGGCGTGTTTGAGCGCGCTGATAATCAGCCCGCGCACCATCCCCGCATCTTGAAAGCGCACTTCGGCCTTGGCGGGGTGGACATTCACATCGACAAGCTCCGGCGGAAGGTTCAGGAATAGCGCCACCATAGGATGACGCCCACGGTGCAAAACATCCGCATAGGCGGCGCGTACGCAGCCCGTAATAAGCTTGTCACGCACGCTGCGGCCATTAACAAAGAGATATTGATATTGCGCCGTGCCGCGGTGAAGCGTGGGGAGGCCAGCATAGCCACTCAGCGTAATGCCCTCACGCTCGGCATTAATCTCGATGGCGTTCTCGCCGAAATCGCGCCCGAGAATGGCGGCAAGACGCGCCTTGGGATCGAGTGTCACGGGCAGGCTAAGGCTGCGCGCGCCATCATGCGTAAGTGTGAAGGCAACATGCGCATAGGCCATAGCAAGGCGCTGCACGGTGTCTTTGATGGCCATATATTCCGCGCGCTCGGATTTCATGAATTTAAGGCGCGCAGGCGTGGCGTAGAATAAGTCGCGCACTTCGATGCGCGTGCCTTGCGGGTAAGCGCTCGGGCGAATGTCCGATTTTTTCCCAGCCTCAACGCTTATCTCCCAGCCTTCGCCGCCCTTTTCATGGGTTTGAATTTTCAAACGGCTAACGGCGGCGATAGAGGCCAGCGCTTCGCCGCGAAAGCCGAGATTTTTTATATTGAGTAGATCTTCATCAGGGAGCTTTGAGGTCGCATGGCGATCAACGGCGGCCACGAGTTCTTCCGCGCTCATGCCATCACCATCATCGGAGATAATCATGGCGCTCTGTCCGCCGCCCGCAATGTCGACCTGTATGGTGGTCGCGCCCGCATCAATCGAGTTCTCGATTAACTCTTTAAGGGCGGCGGCAGGGCGCTCGACCACTTCACCGGCGGCGATCTGGTTAATCAGGTTTTCAGGTAAATATCGTATGCGCATAGAGCC
>JBBKXC010000249.1:0-6467 GCA_037969275.1 Bdellovibrionales bacterium
AAAACAGATGACACCATATATAAATAAAAACTCGGAACTGATTAATGCAATGGCCATCTCGGCGCATGGTATGAAGGCGCAAGGCTCTCGTATCCGTGTCATTACAGAGAACGTGGCGAACATTGATACAACAGGCGAAACGCCGGGGGCCGATCCTTATCGCCGCCAATTAATCACATTCAAAAACGAGATGGATCGTAGTATGGGCGCGAAGATGGTGTCTGTCGATACTATCCAGACCGATCAGAAAACGCCCTTTAAGTTAGAATATAAGCCGGATCACCCGGCCGCCGATGAAAACGGCAACGTTAAAATGCCCAATGTGAACTCAATGCTGGAGATTGCCGATATGCGCGAAGCTCAGCGGACTTACGAGGCTAATATCGGGATGATGGAGCAATCACGCACGATGATGCTGCGTACCATTGATTTGCTCCGCGCATAAGGCGTGCTATATTAATAAGAGTAGAGTAAGGACTTAAGAAACATGGTTGATAAAATAATGGATCCGAATATCGCAGCGCGCGCTTATACAAGCAGCTCGAATATTCCCACAAAAAGTATCCCGGCATCCAATGAGGGCGGGGTAAGTTTCCAGCAATACATGACCGATTCTATCTCTGATTCTATTGATACGATGAAGCATGGTGAGACCATGCAGGCCAGAGCCGTCACAGGGCAGGCAGATATTACCGAGGTCGTGCAGGCGGTAACAAATGCCGAGTTGACCTTACAAACCATCGTTTCCATTCGTGATCGTATGATTTCCGCCTATCAGGACATCATGCGCATGCCGATTTAATGTTGACATAATTCGAGTGATTTTGTAGGCTCCAGCTATGGAAAACATAGCGCGTAGCGTAAATTTTACAAAGGTGGCTGAAAATTGCCGTCCTTATATTGATCGGGAGCATCCCGATTTTATCTTGCCCAATCCAAGTGGGACAGATGATCAAAAAAAAGCGGTGCGAGAATTTACCAAGCTATCATTCGAAGCTTTTCCTACCTATCTAGCCTCCTATCTTAATATGAATGGCTTTATGCCCAGTTCTTCACGTACTTATCGATTTAATAAATCTAGCGTGGATTCGGTGTTAAGAGACACTTCACATTATGTTGATGCATCTGCAAGAAAGGCCTTACAATTGATAGGCCAATGGCGTTCAAGTGATTGTTTTCCTTTAGCAAAAGAAGAAATGCAATCGGGACTGGATTTTGAAAAGAAAAATCCAGCATGGGAAAAGACTGTTGCATTACTTCAAGACACGATTTGCCGTTATCTTGTTGATTTCAATGAGGTGTTAGCGTAGCTGTTTGATCCGAGGGATGTGAAGTCACAGGGCCCCTATGATGAAAATTTCGGGAAATTTTTCAGCGCGTTTAGGGGGGAAGCCGCAGGAAGTTCTTTCTTAAGCGAGCTTTCGCCAATTATGGCTTTATCACTAAGCGCCTATGAAGACAAAATGGATGAAAGAGCCTTTGCGATGGCTCTATGCGATACATTTCGCGCAAAAGCATTGGAGAGCATGGAGAAATTTGAATTCCGGCGTAACGGCAAAGATGCAAAAATTTCTTATAGCCGCAATCAATGCCCCTTCGGACCGGTTTTAGGCGGAATAGCGGGGATTGTTTTGAAAGAAGATAAAAACGGCTTTATTTCTCTGAGTGAAGAGCGCCGTTCGGGGGCGCTTTTTGCTTTTTTATATGAGAAGGTGCTGCAAAATAGTAAAGCGGCCTTAATAACCTTGCCGAACAATGATAATATCCCAGAGCGTTAAGCCACCTCCCAAAAAAATTCATGTCTAGCTGCTTTTGTTTCCTTACTTTATAGTGTGATTCATGAATGATACCGAAGTCCTAGAAATCGCGCAGGAAGCTCTTTTTATAGCGATCCAGCTTGGCGCACCGACCTTGCTTATAGGTCTTGTCGTGGGGGTGACCATTGCTTTGGTTCAGGCCCTGACCCAGATTCAGGAGATGACATTGGTATTTGTCCCCAAGATTTTGGCGATCATGCTGTCTCTCTTATTCTTTTTGCCGTGGATGATGAACACGCTGGTCGAGTTTATGAATATTTTGGCAGATAAAATCATTGGGTTGAGCTGATAAATTATGGTTGAAGCAGTCGGCCTTAACGAATTTCTGACCACGGGCGTTTATGCTTTCCTTATCGTATTTATACGTTTTGGAACGGCCATGATGATTATGCCGGGTATTGGTGATTCCTTTGTATCCTACCGCATTAGGTTGATTGTCGCGCTCGCGATCACTTTCCCGCTCTTTCCCGTTTTGATGCAGTTTATTCCTGCCCAGATGCCCGGGACTTTCGGGCTGATTACCTTATTGGTTTCCGAATTTGTCGTGGGTCTTTTTTTCGGTACAATCGCGCGGATATTTATGTCGGCGCTGGATACGGCCGGTATGATGGTCTCGATTCAATCTGGTTTGGGTAACGCACAAGTTTTTAACCCGCAGCTTGCGGCGCAAGGCTCGATCATGGGGGCTTTCTTGTCGGTAACGGGCATGGTGCTTTTATTTACAACCAATCTTCACCATTTGTTGATTATGGGCCTGTTTGAGTCTTACGAGCTATTTCCCGTAGGGCAACTGCCCGACACGGGCTCTATGGTCGAGCTCATGGCGCGCGCCGTATCGGCAAGCTTTACTGTCGGCGTTAAAATGGCCGCGCCGTTTATCATTATCGGTATTCTGATTTATGCGATGATGGGCGTGCTCTCGCGCTTGATGCCGCAGATCCAGGTCTTTATGATTGCGTTGCCGCTGCAAATTCTGATTATCCTATCGGCCTTTAGCGCAGCGCTATTGGCGATGTTCACTTTCTGGCTTGCCGAATTCGAGCAGGGCATGGTCTATTTCCTTAGCAATGGCGGATAATGTTATAATGGACATATCATGAGTGAAGATCAGCCGGACGAAGCCCAGAAGACCGAGGACGCCACCCCCAAGAAATTGGAAGAGGCGCGTAAGCAAGGTAATATTCCGCTCTCCCGTGAAGTTAATAACTGGGTTATGCTTTTGGCCGGAACGCTTGTTATTGGCATTTTATCGCCGTATATGGCGACGAGTCTTATGGTCACGCTAAAATTCTATATAGAGCAATCCCACCAAATTGAGGGCACGCCGGGTGGGCTTTACCTTATGCTGGGTAACGGAATGAAGGATGTGTTCAATGCCCTTGCGCTCCCCTTAATATTTTTCATGGTCGCGGCTTTTATAGGGCCTTTTTCGCAAGTCGGCCCGCTGTTTGCGCCCAAGTCTATTAAGCCTGATTTTTCGAAAATTTCTCCTATTAAGGGGTTTAAACGTTTGTTCTCAATGCGCTCTCTCATGGAGTTCGTCAAGGGGCTTATGAAAATATCAATTGTTGGTGTTGTCGGCACGATCATTCTTTATCCGTTTTACGGCGAAATCGAGCATGTCATTACGATTCCGACGGAGCAGATCATTGTCGAGATGAAAGAGCTTATTATGCGCTTGATGATCGGGGTTTTGATTGTTCTGTTTATCGTTGCGATGATTGATCTTGTGTATCAGCGCGTTGAGCATAGTAAAAAAATGCGGATGACTCGTCAGGAAATCAAGGATGAGTACAAGCAAACCGAAGGTGACCCAATGGTTAAAGGTAAGCTTCGTCAATTACGGGCAGAAAAAGCGCGTCAGCGCATGATGCAATCTGTGCCCCAAGCCGATGTTATTATCACTAACCCGACGCATTATTCCATAGCGCTCAAATATGATACCGAAACAATGGACGCGCCTAAATGCATTGCCAAGGGCGTGGACGAGGTCGCCATGCGCATTCGTGAAGTGGCCAAAGAGCATGACATTATTCTCTATGAGAATGTGCCTTTGGCGCGGGCGCTCTATGATACGGTTGAAATAGATGAAACTATTCCGGCTGAGCATTTCAAGGCTGTGGCCGAAGTTATTTCCTATGTTTTCAAGCTGCGTGGCAAGCTCAAGAAAACCTAGGCATAGCTTTTTTAAATGCCTATTGTTTTTAAATCCTTTATGGCACACTTTAGCGCATGAAGCTTGATAATAGAGAATTTATAGCGCGCCATCACAAGAGCCCGCAGGGACAAAGCCCGGGCCAGCAAACGGCCGTAAAGAAAAAGAGCCGCTCTAAAGCTGTGCTTGTGCTGTTGTTATCATTTCTATATTTCGGTTTTTTGATGTTTATGGCGGCGCTGGCTTATCGCAATGATACGGCCATGATGTTTACCTTATTGGTGCTGGTTTCCTCTTTTGCAGGCTTGATAATTTACCGATCTTTTGTGCGTCACATTTTTCAAGAGCGCAGGCTGGATATAATCGAAGAAGTGCTTGAGGGTTCCAGAGGGGCGCGTTTAATTACCGATAGCGTAGATAATCCGATCTATTCCAATCAGCGCTTTGATGATTTGTGCAAAGGCTTGGGGCCGCCGGGTTTCAAAAGCCTGACGCGGCTTTTCGAAGATAACGAGGAAGCGCTTTCACATTTCAATTTGTTGGCCGATCAGGCGCATCGCGGCCTCACGGATTCGATCGAGCTGTTCTCCCGTCACGAAGACCGTGACAGCTGGTATATGGTCACCGCACAGCCTGTCGCGGGCTGGGCTGGTTATATTCACTGGCGTATTGATGATGTTACCCAGAAATACACAGTAGACACAGCAATCCGCGAAGAGCGCGAGAAGCTCATCGATTTCACAGACAACGCGCCCGTAGGCTTCTTTTCTGTCGATGAAACGGGACATTTTGTGTTTGCCAACGCCACTTTTGCGCGCTGGGTCGGGCAGGATATCGAGACGCTGCTTACGACAACTATGCTGCATACCTATTTAGTTGACCCCCCGAAAGACGCGCACCCCTTTGATTTGATCGAAAAGGGCGGTGCGAAGCAAATTGCCGAGCTTAGAATGAAGGGGCCTGCGGGGCGCACCTTTTTGGCGTCTATCAATCAGGCCGTTGTGCATGAAGAGGAGGGCAAAGTTAGAACGCGGGCTGTTGTTCATGATCTAACGGCGGAGCGCGAGATGCGCCAAGCCTTGCAGGCATCCGAAGACCGATTCCAGAAGTTCTTCGAAGAGGCGCCGCTTGGGATTGTGCTGATCGATCAAGAGGGCACCATCAAGGACTGTAATTCGCAATTCGCTATTATGCTGGGCTCGGAGATTGAAAAAATCGAGGGCACGGATTTTGGTCATCTGATTAATTCCGAGAATAAAGCCGACATTATTTCCACGATCAAAAGCATTGCCATCGGCAAGGCAACGTACAGCCCGATGGATATCACGCTCGCCTTTGGTGATAAGACAGCCGAAGCGCAGATGCATGCCCGCCGCTTTAAAGAGAGCGGTAATGTTGTTTTGCACTTTATTGATCTACGCGAACAAAAAGCACTCGAGGCGCAATTTGTGCAATCCCAGAAGATGCAGGCTATCGGCCAGCTTGCTGGGGGCATTGCCCATGATTTTAATAACCTTCTGACCGCCATGATCGGCTTTTGTGACCTGCTCTTGTTGCGCCATAAGCCGGGCGACCCGTCTTTTTCCGATATTATGCAGATCAAGCAGAACTCGAACCGCGCCGCCAACCTTGTACGCCAGCTTCTGGCGTTTTCGCGCCAGCAAACCTTGCGCCCGAAGGTGCAGGACATCACCGATATCCTGACCGAGCTTTCGCATCTGCTGCGCCGCTTGATCGGTGCGAGCGTTGAGCTTGATATTGTGCATGGCGCCGAGCTTGGCCTTGTGAAAGTCGATGAAGGGCAGATGGAGCAGGTTCTGATTAATTTGGCTGTTAATGCCCGCGATGCGATGGATAATACGGGCGCGCTCATTATCAAGACCGAGAACTTCACGAATCGTAAGCCTAAGGAACTGGCAACCGAAGAGCTTCCGCCCGGTCACTGGACAATGATCAGCGTGATTGATACCGGCTGCGGTATCCCCAAGGAAAATCTGACCCGCATTTTCGAGCCGTTTTTTACGACCAAGGAAATCGGGCATGGCACGGGGCTTGGCCTTGCGACCGTTTACGGTATTATTCGTCAAACGGGCGGCTTTCTTGATGTTGAAAGCGATATAGGCAAGGGAACAAGCTTTGTGATCTATCTTCCGCGCGCCAATGAAGCCGAGGAAGAGGAAGAAGATGCTGGCGTGATGGTCACCGAAGAGGCCAAGGATTTAACGGGGACAGAGCGTATCTTGCTGGTTGAAGACGAAGATGCAGTGCGTACATTTTCTCAGCGCGCGCTGACCAATAAGGGCTATGACGTTATAGCCGCTGATTGCGGTGATTCGGCGCTTAAGCTCATGGAAGAGCAAACCACTAAAGATGTCGATCTGCTCATCACCGATGTTGTGATGCCGGGTATTGATGGCCCCACACTGGCGCAGCGCATGCGCCAAAGCTCGCCTAAGCTCAAGATCATCTTCATGTCGGGCTACACCGAAGACCGC
>JBBKXC010000250.1:0-2987 GCA_037969275.1 Bdellovibrionales bacterium
TCTACACAAACATAGGTAAAGTGTAGAAATACTAAATCCGGTATCTCTGGGTGGTGAGGATAATGGAGGGCTGCGTTTCATAACGGCTTAACAAATCGGGCGGCGGCCCGCGGATTGTGTCGGCCTTTGTCTGGATAAGCGGATTGTTTAAAACATCCGCAGCAAAAGCATAAATCACAACGTCCGTTTTAAAATCGGGCTTATCTAAGCTGGTTGTATCGGCCAATTGCATATCAACGCCCATGCAATCGACGACAAAATTAACCGTGCTTGAATCTTTATTGTCTTTCCCATGTTCGGAGTGACGATCGGCGCAGGGCTGATTCTTCGCTTCAACCTGCTGTTTATCGTCCGCACAAGTAGGCATTGCACATGCCAGAGACGGCGTGAGAATTAGTAGAAGCAGAAAGCTGGTTAACAATAGTCTCATATTGATCATTATACTGTATTCGGCGAGCAAAGCCATATGGTTTCATTTTATTACTGAAAAGGGTGTTTTTATTTTGCAGATGTTAAAACAGGGGGTTTTCGTGGAATTGATTAGCATAATCTGTCCGTCACGCAATCCCGCTCAGGGTCGTGTATTTGCCTAAGAGCAGTGCGCAACCCTTCTTCCACGACTGGGTGATAAAACGGGAAATCGAGGAAATCTTTAACGCTCATCTTGTTATGGATGGCTAATGCAATTAAATGCGCCATGTGTTCTCCGGCAGGAGCAATCATAGACGCGCCTAGTATATAGTGGTCTTTTTTCGAAGTATAAATTTTAAGCATGCCGTGATTTTCACCCATGACGCGCGCGCGTCCTTGATCGTCATAAGAAACGCTACCTGTGACATACTCTTCTGCGATATCATTAGGTTGCGCGCCGATTTGGGCGATATTGGGTTCAGTGAACGTAATCGCTAATGCTACGCGGCGGGCTGGCATTTTTTTATCTAAAATCTGGGCTGCAATTATAGTGGATTCATCATGGGCTTCATGAAGAAGTGCTTTTAAACCGTTTACATCGCCAGAAAGATAAATAGGCGCGTCTTTAATTTTGAGCGTTTTCTTGTCGAAATGAGGCATACCTTTTTCATTAAGTTGAATACCGATATCCTCTAGTCCTAGGCCGGTTATATTGGGTACACGCCCTGCAGCCATCAATATCTGATCACATTCAATACTGGTGTTTTTTAACGTGAGCGTATAGACAGTGCCATTTTTTGTTACCGCCTGCACATCTTCATTGAGGATCAAATTCATATCTTTACTCAAAATATCTTTTGCAAGCTTTGAGAGTTCATCATCTTTTAAACCCGCAATATCAGCTCCGCGGTTAATGCCCGTCACATTAACACCAAGCTTTCCCAAAGCCTGCCCTAGCTCCACGCCAATAGCTCCTAGGCCAATCACAGCCATTCGCTTCGGGAATGTCTTTTGTTCAAAAAAATTGTCGGTAGTTAGAATATCGTTTTCGTATTTTTTAAACTCTTGAGGTATGCGCGGCGAGGAGCCAGTCGCGATAATAAAGTTTTTAGCCTTATATTCTTTACCCTCAACTTCTATTGTATCTTGTGAAATAAAACGCGGCTGACCTTCAAGGAAATTATATTTCTCCAACCCGTCAATAATGCCGCTTGTGAAATAATCACGCAGACCGCGCACATGCTCCAGCGCTTTGGCTAGATCAATATCCAGATTCTCGCCACCCAAAATACCAAAATCCTCAAATTTTCGGCGCTCCGCAAAAGATTTTGCAACCTGAATAAAAGTTTTAGAAGGCATACAGCCACGATCCGCGCAGGTTGTTCCCTTAAAGCCGTGATGCACGAGCAAATATTTAGCGCCCGTTTTTCTGAAAATACTGGCTGCTGTTAAACCGGCAGAACCTGCGCCTAAGATAATTACGTCATACATCGACACTGATTTCCTTATTTTTATGATTGCTTATAAATTAGCGTGATAACCAACAATCGTATCCTTGCACAGTTCCGTTATATCTAAGGGATTAATATCTGTTTCATAGGGAACTTACCCATAAATACAGCGTTAGGTATGGTACAGATCACCCAAAACGTGGCAAAGATTTTGTAAGGCGAAGCAAGATAGGTTTCAGTCTCAATTGTGGTATCCCCAAAGATATGATTTTGGACTTTTAATCATTTCACCCTAATGAAATTATTCACGGCTATAAACCAAGGAGATAGAACATGACCCACACATCCATAATCCTACCTGGCACAAAGGCCCCAAATTTGAATATTAAAACTACAGATGACAAAAGCTGGAGTTTAGGCCAACAAAACCCTGAAAACTTTACTATTTTAATTTTCTACCGTGGTGTGCACTGCCCGGTTTGCAAAAAAACGCTGGAAGATTTGAATAATAAACTGAGTAAGTTCGAGGACAAAGGCACGAGCGTTCTTGCACTTAGTATGGATAGCGAAGAGCGCGCCAAAAAATCCAAAGACGAATGGGATATTGAGAACGTTGAGCTCGGCTACGGCTTGAGCGCTGAAGATGCTATAAGCTGGGGGTTGTATCTCTCCGAAAGCATAAGTGACAAAGAGCCGCGCCTGTTTAGCGAGCCTGGTCTGTTTATTCTTAAACCTGACCAAACGCTTTATGCGGCTTCAATCCAAACTATGCCCTTCGCGCGTCCAGCACTCGACGATGTATTGGGAGCGATTGATTTCATCTTGGAAAAAGACTATCCAGCGCGCGGAACAGTAGAGCCTAACCTAAAATCGCGGGCAGCTTAATTCCAGCTCCCTCTAAAGCCGCATTCCCCGCCAACGCACGCCATAATGCGCCGTAGAGAATTTGGCCAGATTCAGGGATGTTTAAAAAATTCTCCGCGTGCGTTCACAAGCCCAGATACGCAAAACCCCGCTGTGTGCGGGGCTTGTGGGGAGTAATTCTCCGTATGCGTCATTGGGCAGACTAAATGGTGGTGTGTGTAGTCAGACACTAACTATTCTCATTACTGTAATCCCTGTTAT
>JBBKXC010000251.1:0-6461 GCA_037969275.1 Bdellovibrionales bacterium
GCCTTTGTGCCTAGTGTATGATCGTCTTTATTCTGGTTTTCTGTATTGTCGCTCATCAGAGTTTCCTTTAGCTGCGTGTGGGGTTGCTGTGGGGTTGTATCAGTTACTATCTTATAGCCTGCTGGCTCTGCAATCGGGCTTGGCGTTTGCGGGGCGCTTGTTTCATTGTTATTGGCGGTTTCCTTCATGGCAGTAGCGGCAATTGGCGCGCTCGCAGGCTTGGCCTGAGGAGCTTGCTGCTCCGATTTTACAGGCGCGGATTGTGCCGCTTGAGGTTTTTCAGCTTCGGATTTCACACGATGAAACATTTACGTACCGGCCTTTCAATGCAAAGACAGTGGCTTATAAAAAACCACTATACTGTTAAAATTTTCATGAATTGTCGCGGAAGTTAGCACGGCTAGAAAAAGGGTGCAACTAAAGAATCACTATTTTGCCAAATGTGGAAAGTATCGCATTGATATTACAAGATAAAATCTTTCCTTATACCGTGCGCTTTTTAACATTCTCAGTGGAAATGATCGTAGATTTTTTGGGCGACTGCGGCGGAGATTCCATCAATCTTCTGCAAATCCGGCAAGCCCGCTTCCTCGACCGCTTTGGCCGACCCGAAATACAGCAGCAGCGCCTTTTTCCGCTTCGCACCAATGCCGGGGACGGTGTCCAGCGCCGAGACATTTTGCTCGTTTTTACGCCGCGTTCTGTGCGCGCCGATGGCAAAACGGTGCGCCTCATCGCGCAGGCGCTGCAGATAGTGCAGTACCGGATCATTGATCGGAAGCTGAAACCCAAAGCGCCCTTCTATAAAAAATTTCTCGCGCCCGGCATGGCGGTCGGGTCCTTTGGAAATAGCCACCAGCGTCACATCATCAACAACACCGCATTCCTCAAGCATGTCCTTCACGGCGTTATATTGCCCCAATCCGCCATCAATAAGAAGAACATCCGGCCAATCCTCATCGCCTTTGCTCTTGCCTTCTTTTAACGCACGGCTAAAGCGGCGCTCCAGCACTTCACGCATCATGGCGTAATCATCAGAGGCTGCGGCGTTTTTAATATTGAACTTGCGGTAGGAATTTTTGATAAATCCATCAGGGCCCGCCACAATCATACCGCCCACCATATTCGTGCCTGAAATATGCGAGTTATCATAGACTTCGATGCGCTGCGGTCGCCCTTCAAGGCCAAAAAGCTCCGCCACACCGTCCAGCAGCTTCCCTTGCGAGGTTTGCGCGATCATCTGGCGCTTCAGCGCCTCTTCCGCATTACGCAGCGCAAATTCGACGAGGCGTCTGCGCATGCCGCGCTGCGGAGTATTGATCTCGATTTTATGCCCCGTTTTAAAGCCCAGCGCCTCTTCGAGCAACGCTTTTTCCTCTACCGCATGGCTGGCGATGATCTCTTTCGGCACAGGTTTATTCTCATAGAACTGCGCCATAAAGACGCCCAGAATTTTTTCCGGCGGCTCATCCTCCGCATGGCGTGGAAAGTAAGAGTTATTGCCGTAGTTTTGTCCGGCGCGAAAGAAAAACACCTGAATGCAACTGCGGCCGCTTTGTTGCACGAGGGCAACAACATCGGCGTCTTTCAAGCCCTCAACATTAATATCCTGCGCGCTGTGCAACGAGCTAAGCGCGCGGATACGGTCGCGATATTCGGCGGCGCTTTCGAAATTTTCTTCAGCGCTGGCCTCTTGCATTTTTTGCGAGAAGCGCTCCTGAAGCGCCCGGCTTTGCCCGGAGAAAAACTCCATAACCTCACGGATTTGCTCGGCATACTCCTCCTTGCTGGCATAGCCAACGCAAGGCGCAGTGCAGCGTTTGATATGATATTGCAGGCAGGGACGCTGGCGCGATGCGAAATTACTATCCGTACAGTTACGCAGCAAAAACGCCCGCTGGAGCATGGTTATCGTGCGATTAACATTGCCTGCCGATGCAAAGGGACCGAAATACTCGCCTTTTTGCGTTTTTACGCCGCGATGCTTGCTGATTTGCGGGAAATCATGCTTGGTAATCAATATATAAGGGAAACTCTTATCATCGCGCAGCAAGATATTATAGCGCGGCTTCAGCTTTTTAATCAGATTGGATTCCAGCAGAAGCGCCTCGACTTCCGTATGGGTATGCACAAATTCCATCTTGATCGTTTGGGCGACCATGCGCTGCAAGCGGACGGGCAGTTTATCGACGAGGGTGTAGGAATTGACGCGGCGTTTCAGCGCTTTGGCCTTGCCGACATACAAAACCTCATCCTTCTCACCGAGCATGCGGTAAACCCCGGCCGTTTCGGGCAGGTTTTTAACATAGGCGCGTATGGTTTTGATGCCGGCCTCGATTATACCGACAGGGTTATCGTCTTGCATAATGAATAGAAGTAAGACTGGCGGCAGCATTTGGCAAGATGCAATCGCCCCTTTAGGGTTCAAGCCCCCCCATATCATAAAGCGCCAACAGCATTATGAGAATAATTTACAACCTAGAGTACATTAATTATAGCAAGGCTGGCGCTCACCATGCCGCGATATAAAAAAATAACACGCAGAATTAAATTAAAGGTTGCATTTTTAGCGGCTAATAGTTTCTATCTATCAATTATTAGTAATAAAACTTAACTCAATGGGGAAATAATGCAGACGATACAAATAAGAAACAGGAATACTAATTGCGTAATTTTTGAAGGCATTTACAATAGTGAGCGTGAATGTATCGAAGACGCTATCGCCAAGAACATCACTCTGGACTACGCCGATTTACGGTTTAAAAACCTCGCCTGTATAAATATTGATAGTGCGCAACTAAATTACGTCGACTTTAGCAATAGCAACCTTAATCACGCCAATATTTCGGAGGCGAGCTTACAAGGTGTAAACTTCGAAAACGCGTCTCTGGTTGGCGCTTGCCTTGCCGAGAGCAATATGAGCGGCGCAAATTTCTCTGGCGTAGAATTCGGCGGCACTCAAATTGCCGGCGCCATCATGAATTCCTGTAAATTCACAACGTTATCAGCGCTCACTTTGCCTTTCCAAGATACCCTGAGCATGCAGTTGTGTGTCTTCACCAATAACCGCGAAGAAAATTTTTCCTTCTCACGTCGACCGATAATTGTATCTGGATTGGGGAGCAGCCCACTCGCAATCCTAGAGAACACAATACTTCTAGGGCATAAACCGCTGCCACTTGATCTGCGGAGCGTATTACAAACCCTCCTCTTCGGCCAGCAGACGAAAGCGCAGGCCTTGCATAATATTTGACAAGCTCATCACAAACAGGATATGTAAATGTAAAAGGGCTAAAACCTTACTCTGTGCGGGATTCGTCAATGTATATATACTGGAAATGCGGTGAAATTTTTGCCGCCTATCTGGAATGGAACAACGACTTTGGGATATCTCCCTTTTTTGCAATCCATACTTGCAAAAATGAGATAGTAATAGATATTCCCAAAGTGCGAATCGTTGTGACCGGACCGGCTATGATGAAACGAGAGAAAGAGCAGGACTATCAGTATGGAGCGCATCAACGACTTTCTAAGGCTTTTACGCGAATTGCAGAAAATAGATCCGGAGTTTCCGTTGCAATATGCTGTGTGCCTTGGCGTTATCTCTCTGCGTGAGGGCTTATCGATCTCGTGTTTGGCGGAGGAGACCAATCTCTCACTGTCTACCGTATCGCGGATTGTCGGCGCTCTTTCTACCGCGCGTCAAAAGGGTGAGCCCTACGGCCTAATACGCACCAAAGTCTCGCCCAATGAAAAGCGCCGTAAAGAAATTTACCTCACCCCCAAAGGCCGCCTCTTTATCCAGAGCATTGAAGAATTACTAGAGGGTAAAAAAACGCCCCTTATAGGCAAGCCTAGGATTGCCACCGCGCTCTAAATGTGGTTATTTATCCCGAGAATTATTTTTTGATCTTGCTTTAATTTATACAAAGCCATGCGGAGCAAAGCGTATTTTTATATACCCGCGCGGCAAATATACCAGTATAAGCATAAATGAAGATCAAAAAGGGCCCGTGGCGGAATGGTAGACGCTGCAGACTTAAAATCTGTTGTTCGTAAGAGCGTGCCGGTTCAAGTCCGGCCGGGCCCACCAATCTCTCCCAGCTATTTTCAAAAATCCGCTTAATGAAGCCGCTCTCGCAAACGTTTAATTTTTCTGAGCAATTGCCTTACGGCGCAAAAAAACGGCGCCTCAATAAAGAAGCGCCGTTTTAAAATTTTTGTAATACCTTAAAGCTTATTCAGTTGTAACTGGCTCGGCTGGCGCTGTTTCTTCAGCAGGCGCTGCAGCTGTTGTGTCGGCTTGAACTTTCAAGGATACGATTTTATCTGGGTTTGCCGGTGGCTCGCCTTTTTGAACTGCGTCGATGAACTCCATGCCGCTTGTTACTGTCGCGAAAACGGTATATTGGCCGTTTAGGAAGCTACAATCATCAAAGCATACAAAGAACTGTGAGTTGGCGCTATCAGGGCTGCCTGCGCGTGCCATGCCGACTGTGCCTTTACCGAAATTCTCGTCTGAGAATTCTGCAGGAATGTCGGAATATTTAGAACCGCCGCGGCCTGTGCCTGTCGGATCACCGGTTTGGGCCATAAAGCCGTCAATAACGCGGTGGAAAATAATACCGTCATAAAAACCTTCGCGTGTCAGCTTTTTAATGCGCTCGACATGCTTAGGGGCCACTTCAGGCTTAAGCTCGAGAACAACAGTTCCGCCGCTTGAAACTTCCATAAGAAGTGTGTTTTCTGGATCAGCCGCTTTGGCTGTGTTAGTTGCTGCTGCTGTCATGATTAAAATACTCCCGACTGTGCAAATTAGTTTTTTCATCATAGGGTAACCTCTATACGTTTAGGTGAAGCGTTTTACAAGTAAAACATACCAAGAGTCGTGCCATAGCCGCTGGCGATATGCAAGTGCAATTCGCGCTGGGGCGATATTAGGCGGGGATTTCGCCTTGTGTGCGGTTATGCGATTTCACGATATCTTTAAGGCTTTGGAGGCAAGAGCAGCATTCCGGCTTATTGCCGTCTGAACATGCGCCATAAACGTTGGAAACAGTGGCCTTGCCCTTCGTTGCAGAAAGGTGCTCGCGGACTGTTTTGTCGCTGAAAGGGTGGCAAAGACATATATACATGGCGCTACTTTCATTTCCGTTTAAAGCTAACTACTAATAAGAATCATTATCACCTCGCAAATAAAAATGCAAGTCATTCGCATTTGCAGAAGAAAAAAGCTGCATATTATTTTCCTCTGCGCGTATAATGAATTTATAAGGAGATTAGAGTATGCGCGGATTACTAGCTATTTTTGCTGTTATTTTATTTTTGGGATTTGGCGCTTTGCCAAGTGCTGGCGCTGATGTGCAAAGCTATAAATCGCTCTCCGCAGATCAAATTTCCAGAGTCATCGATTCGGTAAAGGGCAAGCGCACAGCCATTTTTGTCTATGCGTCATGGTGCCCTTATTGCCGCGGGGTGATGCCGAAAATCATCGATATTGCCGAGCAGCATGAAGGCCAAGTCTTAGCCATTTCCCTTGATAAAGATCCGGACACGCTTATGCGCTACCTCCAAAAAACCCACGGCGTTGTTCCTTTTGTGCCGATTGTGTGGGATCACAGCGATATTTTTGCCAAGCCCTTAGCGCGCTTCGGGATTAAACCGGGTAACGGCATTCCCTTTACAGCCTTGCTGGATGAATATGGCTTTGTGCATAAGCAAGGGGTGCTTGAGCCGGATGTCACGGCCAAATATCTGGCTGGCGGGGCGAGTGATAAGCCGCTCCCTCCCGAAGAAAGTCTTTAAGCCAAGACCTTATCCTTAGAGCGGCAAAGATCGCTCACCGCGCATAGTTCGCATAAAGGCTTTCGCGCTTTACACGTATAGCGCCCATGCAAGATAAGCCAATGATGCGCCAGAAGCGCGAATTCCGCAGGCACAGCCTTTTCCAGCCCCGCCTCCACCTGCTCCGGCGTTTTTCCTTTCGCCATGCCGAGGCGATTACTGACGCGGAAAAGATGCGTATCCACGGCCATGGTAGGTTGGCCGAAAATAACATTGAGCACAACATTGGCCGTCTTGCGCCCAACCCCCGGCAATTTCACCAAAGCCTCGCGCGTATCAGGCACGACGCTGTTATGCTCGGCAATCAGAATTTCCGAGAGCGCCAGCACGTTTTTGGCCTTGGTGTTAAAAAGCCCGATCGTCTTGATGTAATCCCGAATGCGTTCAAGCCCCAGCGCCGCCATCTTTTCCGGCGTATCGGCCACCTTGAACAAATCCTTCGTGGCGCGGTTCACCCCAGCGTCCGTCGCCTGCGCCGAAAGCACAACAGCCACCAGTAGCGTAAAAGCATTGGTATATTCCAGATCGCTTTTCGGCTCCGGCTCGATCTCGCGCAAACGGCGAAAAAATTCATATATATCGGCTTTTTTCATCCCTGCGATCATAAAGAAAAATCA
>JBBKXC010000252.1:0-4710 GCA_037969275.1 Bdellovibrionales bacterium
CTTGCCGAAGAGGCGCTGGCAATCGCCGCTGAAGAGGCCAGAGTAGCCGCCGAAGCTGAAGCGGCGGTAATAGCAGCCGAGACCGCACAAGCAACTACTGCGGCGGAGGCAGAAGAAGCAAGCCAATCACCAGAGTATAAGGCGTCTGTCGCGATCATTGAAAATGCCGCGGCGCTCTTCGGCGTTCCGCAAGAGGCGATGAATTCGATCACCTCATTACGCGCCATGGAGGCACTGCCTTCCGCACATTTCCATGAAGGTTTCCGCCGCGAAATGCGTGATATTTTGGAAGATAGCTTTATTGAGATTTACGGCATTAACAACCCGACCACTTCGGATGTCGCGGATCGCATTCGCGGCGGTGAGGGCGATCAATTTCGCTTTATCGCAGATGCCAACAACAACGCTTATGAATTTGTGACCATGGATGATGGTAGCGAGCAATTGGTGCGCGTTGATCAGGACGGAACACTGGTTGCAATAAACCCCGAAAATGCTCCGGTTCTTTTTGAATACCATCTTTACCCCGATGGCGATATTGCAAAATACCTCATTGGAAATGATGGTGAAACGCATAGCGTTTATCCGGACGGCCAACCGGTTATGCTGGACGCTAAAAACCCGAACTTTGATATGTCCCACATCCATTTTATTACCGAGCGCTTTTTGGAGCGCCGCGCGCAGCATCTTTGGGACGAAACAACCAATGACATAGACATGACCAATCTTTTCCCTGACGGCGCGCTGCCATCAAGCGAGGAAATAAACGCGGGCATTGTAACCACTGAAGAAAAAATCAAAGAGGCCTTGCGTCAATACTATGTAGCGCAAGAGCAACCTCTTTCTGAAGGGGAACTGAATGCGCTGCATGTCTCAATTAGAGGCGGTACAAAAGACCAATTCGAGCAAAGACTCGCTCCCGAGGGCGACCTACAAACTGCGGCAAGCAACGAGATTTATGCCTACCTTATTCAGCTTCAGGCATTAGAAAATATGGGCGAAGTATTTGCTATGCGCGATTTTGCTGGGCTGGCAAATTCCGGTCGTCTGCCGGGCGGACTGTTTACGAGCCCAATTGGTTTAACCGAAGGTTGGAAGAAGGATTGGAGCGATAATTACGACCGCGGAGTATTCCGCTGGGATGGCGCAACAGAGTTTCGCATCTTCACACCGGAAATTTACCAAGCCTATAGCGACAATATCGCCTCTGGACAGCCATTAGATGCCAGCCTCTTCCAAAATGACCCGCACGCCATGGATTATATGACCAAGATGGGCTTTGTCGATGAGAGCGGCCAAGGCACGCTTGATTACATACAAGCTTCCATGGTTGCACGCGAATTAATGGTCAAAGAGGCCGCCGACCGCCGCGGCCTTGATAGCACAAACAGCCCAGAAGCGAGAGCGGCCTTTGTCGAGGACTTTAGAGCGGGCATGTATAACTGGCATGACGTGCAAATATTCATGCGCAGCTTCGATGCCGATGGTCCCCACCGCGATGCTATTCGCGCTGAACATGACCAAGTTGCTTACAGCCAAGGGCAATTTGACACAGCCGCCGATACGCGCCACCGAGCCGCGCTTTTTAACGAAGCCTTTGGGCAGGACACCACAATTTCACTCTCCAGCGGCGCAGCGCTCGAAGTTAAAAGCACAACAATCACCCGTGACGACGCCGTGGCAATGTTCTGGCGTGATTATACTGAGCGCCGCAACTTCACCGACCCAGAAACCGGAGAAGGCTACACACACTCCCAATATGAGCTTGGCTACGATGAAATGCTTGCGCTCCATGGTGATGATTTTGCGCATGCCATAAAAGACATCATGGAAGATGGCTCACTTTACCAGCAATTCATGCTAAGAGATGTGAACAACCCGATGGGACACATGGAAAACCTCTACATTCGCCGCTATCAGGGCGCTATGGAAGATCGCCGCGAAATTGAAATGAAGCGCGATCTTGAAGTTGTTGCCGAAGCCGCGCCGAGTAGAATCACCGAGGCTACACCAGACCCCGCCATTGACACCATAACGCCGCAGGTACTTACCGAAGAAGACAATACACCAGCAACAACCGAAGAGCTTCGCGCAATGTGTGATGAGCTTACAGCCGCATCCGCAGCTGTGCTTGGCGCACATTGCACACCACTAGCACCGGCAAATGCCCCGCTCCGTCCTTAATGGAATTACTCTAATAAATTGGAATTATCGTCCCTTGGTACCAAGGCCGATGTCTTTGGCCAGGCGGCTACGTTTTTCAGCATAGCTTGGCGCAACCATAGGATAATCAGCAGGAAGCCCCCAGCGCTCTTTATATTGCTCTGGTGTCATATTATAAGCTGTCTTTAAGTGGCGTTTGAGCATTTTCAGCTTTTTCCCATCCTCAAGGCAAACAATATGATCCGGCTGGACTGATTTTTTGATTGGCACGGCAGGCTGCGGGCGATCGGCAGCAATCTTGGTCTCACTATCAAGGCTGGAAAGAGATTTATAGACCTGCTCTATAACGCCGGATATATCCTGCGCGCCAACAGTATTATTACTCACATAGGACGCGACAATCTCGGTTGTTAAAACCAATAATTCATCGTGATTATTTTTATCGCTCATTGCATTGTCTTTCGATGTATAAAAGCCCTAATTAAAAAGCCGAGTTATCTTATTTATTACTTGCACAGTTACAAAAATTTCTTGAAACCAGCAAGTTTTATTTTAAGCCTGAAATATTTAAAAAATATGAATAGAAGAATATTTAATCAATATTAAACAAGAATGCGCGTCGCCGCTTTCGGCTGACTAACGTCAGCGCCGCGTAGATAAAGCGGATGTGCATCAATACGGCCCTCCAATAAGCGCTCATAACCCAGAATAGCGAGTGTCAGCGGATTAAGATGCGCATACCCATCTATGCAGCGCGGTTTGGTGCCCATTTCGCTTTCAAAGCGCTCCAGCGCATCCCCGATCAGTGTTATGTCGTTCGCCATTACTATGTCTTGGAGGGTTTGGCTCTCAAGCGCTTGCGGCTCGGAATGTGGTGCGCCGCCTGGCATGAACGACTGGAAATAATAATCGCTGCGCTTGGTTTCAATAAGAACACCAAGCGTTTTCCCGTCCTCAAGCGTATTCCCCGCAAAAAAGGCACTGGCCAGCACATCCAATGTACTAACGCCCGCCAGTGGTATATCAAGCGCCAGAGCAAAACTTCTCGCCGCCGATAACCCGACCCGAAGCCCCGTAAAAGCGCCCGGCCCTTTACTGACGGCAATCATGTCTAGATCAGCGAAGCTCGTATTAGCCTCTGCCAACACCTCTTGCACCAAGGGAATAAGAGCCTCGGCCTGACCGCGGATCATCGGCACATAATGCGCAGCGGAGCGCTCTGGCGCGCTGCGGTCATAAAGACCGACACCGCAGCCATTCATGGCCGTGTCAATGCTCAGAATATAACGCGGATCGCTAGGCACTAGAGTATTTCGCAAACCTCGCCGAATTCAAAACGCGGGCTACGCGGGAAGATCGAGTTTTCATCGCCATAACCAAGGGCGCAGATAAATCCGACCATGACATCATCGTCAGGAAAGAACTCTTTTTTGGCGCCATCCGCATCAAAGCCGGACATAGGGCCACAATCAAGGCCAAGCGCGCGCGCAGCTAGCATCAAATACGCACCTTGCAAGATACCATTGCGGTTCGCTGTTTCTTTAATTTTCGCGTCATTGCCTTCAAACCAACTCTTGGCATCGGTGTGCGGAAATAATTTCGGCAGATGTTCGTAAAACTTCAAATCATACGCCATGACGGCCACAACAGGAGCAGCCATGCTCTTTTCGACATTGCCCTCATCAAGCAAAGGCTTGAGGCGCTCCTTAGCCTCTTTGGACTTTACAAATTTGACGCGCATAGGAAGGCAATTGGCGCTTGTAGGGCCAAATTTCAACAAATCAAAAACTTCTTTCAAAAGCGCGTCAGGCACATCCTTCTCCAGCCAGCCATTATAGCTACGTGCCTTACGGAAAAGTATATCTTGGCCTTTGTCATCGATGCGCTGCATATTGGTCATGGTTTTATCCTCGTTTCGTTAATATAAATCAGAAAGCTACTGACGTGATAGCAAAGTTCAAGCAAGAGATCATGTTTTTTTTAAGAAACAAGACGTTTTTTTATTCCTATCAAGGCTTTAATGCGATAAGACTTTGACATTATGAGAAGGCAGACCCTTTTTTTGGTCCTAACATTATTGAGTGTTTTTTGCACCATGGCCACAACTGGCCGTGCGGCCATTTCCATCCCTGAAGACAAGCATGCGGGCGTTATTCTCGCCTACCACCGCATTGATGAAGAAAACTACCCCGGCACAAATTTACGCCTTGAGGATTTCAAAGCCCACCTCCAGGAAATAGAGCATAGCGGCTACACGATCATGCCATTGCCAGAAATGATCCATGCGCTAAAAAATAAGCTGCCCTTACCCGAACGGGCGTTGGCGATCACCTTTGAAGGAGGCTATCAATCTGCCTTTAAGAAGGCCATGCCGCTCCTTATCCAAAAGCGCATTCCCTTTACGGTCTTTTATGCCTCTAGCCATGCCGAGAATGACTATGAGCAATATATGGGCTGGAGCGACCTACGCCAGCTTACGCGCCACAATTTTATAAATTTCGGGATATTGCCCGATATCTACGCCCGCATTCGTGATTTTGATGAAAC
>JBBKXC010000253.1:0-5708 GCA_037969275.1 Bdellovibrionales bacterium
ACGTCATTGGACGCCATATTAATTGTGAGTTGCAGCCTTCTTTGTTCAATTGCAGCCCTCGCGTTTCACAAGCAATTTATCCTGCAAAGCTTTGATCTCTCTTTCTCAAAATTGCAAAACTCCCAAAATAGCCTTACGCAAAAGGCCCTATCGCTCCTAATGCTTCTCATTGTTTGCACGGGGCTTAAAACCACAGGCGCAATCCTTATCCTCGCGCTACTGATAATTCCAGCAGGTGCCGCGCGATTAATCTGTGATAACAATAAGGCGCTCATCGCAACGAGCGCCACTATAGGCGTCATAAGCGCCGGCATAGGCACATTGCTTTCCGCACATTTTGCAGGCATTCCGACAGGGGCATGTATCGTATTATGCGCATTTACTATATTCGCCTTTATGTTCTGCATACATCAAATAAAATCAGGGCTGCTTCGTCATGGATGAAATTATGCTGGCAATAGACCTGCCTGCCTTTATCGTTGCAGCATTATCTGGGCTGTGCGGCGGTATGGTTGGCTCCCTCCTTCTCCTTAAAAAGCAGACAATGATGGCTGATGCTCTTTCTCATAGCGTCCTGCCCGGCCTAGCGCTCGCCTACATTGTAACAGAAACTATGGGCGCCATTGCTTTATTTTCCGGCGCCCTCCTGTCTTGCGTCGCTGCGGCCTTAATAATAGCGCTCATTCAAAAAAAATCCTCTCTCAACGCGAATATGGCGATGGGCATTACCTTGACGGCCATGTTTGCTTTTGGCGTGATCCTTCTCGAACTATACATTGGCGGACGAGTTCATCTGGATACAGAGCACGCTCTTTATGGCGCTTTAGAGCTAATTTATTGGCCAGAGCCCGGTAATCTAGCCACAATGCCCAGTCAAATTACAACGCTCATATTTATTAGCCTTGCTCTCGGAGCAACCATATATTTTACATTCCCCTTATTAAGACTTGTCCTGTTTGATGGACTTTATGCCCGCACTTTAGGATTGTCGGAAAGCGCGGTAACGATCCTCATTCTCTTTATGACAGTGTTGGTAACGGTAGCCTGCTTTGATGCCGTGGGATCAATATTGGTGCTCAGTCTATTCGTTTGCCCTGCGGCTTGCGCGCGGATGGTTTGCGATCGACTGCGCTCTCAAATCATTGCGGCCGCAATTATCGGGGCTCTGTGCGGAATTACGGGCTATTACATTGGCGCTATCCTTCCTATATCGCTTGGTTTTGAAAATAGCGTTAGCGCCGCGGGAGCAATTGCGTTAACCTGCGGTCTGACGCAAATACTCTTCATTCTTTTTGCGCCAGAATATGGAATATTTGTAAAATCGTCTAAAAATACAAAAAAACCGGAAATCCAGCCTTTATAATCCTTGACAGGCCACACCTGATAAGTATAGTGTCCCAACTTAAATTCACGAAATGCAGGAAGCCAGCACGCTAAACCGCGCTTTTTTCCTATAGATATTAGAGATAAGACCATGTTTGCAATTATTCGTACCGGCGGAAAACAATACCGCGTTGCCAAAGACGACAAGCTTGAAATTGAAAAGCTCGACGTTAAAGATGGCGACAAGATTGATTTGGAAGTTTTGTTCCTCAGTGATGGAACGACAATCCAAACAGGCGAGCCTCTCGTTGAAGGCGCAACTGTTCAAGCGACAGTGCTTGGCCAAAAACGCGGCCCGAAGATTATCATCTTCAAAAAGAAACGTCGTCAGAATTATCGCCGTAAAAAAGGGCACCGTCAGGATCTGACACTCGTACAAATTACAGATATCAAAGCCGCTTAATATTAGCGCATTAGCAGGAGACACAAGTCATGGCACATAAAAAAGCAGGTGGTAGTTCCAGAAACGGTCGCGATTCCGCTGGACGTCGTCTTGGCGTTAAAAAATTTGGCGGCGAAAAAGTTCTCGCTGGTAACATCATTATTCGTCAGCGCGGCACGAAATATATTCCAGGTCAAAATGTCGGCCTTGGTAAAGATCACACGATATATGCTCTTATTGAAGGTCAGGTCGTTTTCACACGCAAAACAAATGGCGGCAACCCGACAGTAAACGTTTTGCCTGCAGCCAACGATGCTAAAGGCGCGAAAGCAGCCGAGTAAGCTGCGCCGCTATCAGATTTCAAAGAGGGGAAGCGGATATGCCTCCCCTTTTTTAATGGAAACAGTTAAATGAAATTTTTAGACGAAGCAAAAATCTATGTGAAGAGCGGCGACGGCGGCAAAGGCTGCGTCTCGTTTCGCCGTGAGAAATATATTGAGTATGGTGGCCCTAATGGAGGCAATGGAGGTCGCGGCGGCGATGTTATCATTGAGGTCGTTAATGGCTTAAATACACTTATTGATTTTCGCTACCAACAACATTTTCGCGCAGATAACGGGCAAGCTGGCAAGGGCGCAGAAAAAAGCGGCGCTGGCGGCGAAGACTGCATTATAAAAGTACCTGTTGGTACACAGATTCTGGCTGAGGACAAGGAAACTGTTCTTGCAGATTTC
Source organism: Bdellovibrionales bacterium (assembly GCA_037969275.1). Taxonomy (GTDB): domain Bacteria; phylum Pseudomonadota; class Alphaproteobacteria; order Micavibrionales; family Micavibrionaceae; genus UBA2638. Next base: position 2,500 of record JBBKXC010000253.1, read on the forward strand.
ACCAAAGCGGGGCAAACCCTCAAATTCCTAAAAGGCGGTGATGGCGGATTTGGTAACGCTCATTATAAAAGCTCAACCAACCAAGCCCCCCGCAAAGCCACCCCCGGCTGGCCAGGACAAGAGCTCGGCATATGGCTTAGACTTAAGCTTATCGCGGATGTTGGACTCCTTGGTATGCCCAATGCCGGAAAATCCACGTTTTTGGCAGCCTGCTCAAATGCGCGCCCCAAAATAGCCGACTACCCTTTTACGACCCTCGTACCAAATCTTGGCGTTGTTAAGGCGGGAGAGCGCGAGTTTGTAATCGCTGACATTCCAGGCTTGATTAAAGGCGCTTCGGAAGGCCACGGACTAGGTGATCGTTTTTTGGGTCATGTGGAGCGTACAAGCGTGCTTTTACACCTCATTGATTGTACGCAAGATGATGTCGTTTTGGCCTATAACACAATCCGTAACGAGCTTGAGCTCTATGGCGGCGAGCTTGCGGATAAAGAAGAAATTATAGCCGTCACAAAAATCGACTCTCTGGGGCCTGAATTATCAGCCCATCAGGCCGAAACACTCGAGCAAGCGATCGGCAAAAAAGTGCATCAGATTTCCGCCGTCTCCGGTGAAAATATCAAGGACATCTTGTTCCTCCTCTCCAAAACCATTCAGGCCGCCGCGTCATTTGAAGAGGTAGCAGAGGAAAATGATAATTTTGAGAATAAATATGATTTCGTAAACAATGATTCTGATGATGCTTTAGAGGACGAGGCACTTGACGAATGAGTGCTGACGCGCACACTCTCATTAATGCATCAAAGCGAATTGTGCTGAAAGTCGGCTCGGCCCTATTGGCCGATGTTGAAAAAGGCATAGCCAAGCAAGGCTGGATCGAAGCGTTCTCACAAGATATTCAAGCGCTTTTAAAAGGTGGTAAAGAGATTATAATTGTCTCTTCTGGCGGCGTCGCTCTTGGCCGCAGCACCATTGGCATTGCCCCGGGAACGCCGCCACAAAACATTCCACTCGCCTTAAAACAAGCGTCCTCAGCAGTCGGCCAGTTTCATTTATTTACAAGTTATTACAAGGCATTCACAGCGCTTGGCGTCAATGTGGCGCAAGTTCTTTTAACGATGAGCGAGACCGAAAACCGCCGCATGCACTTAAATGCCAGAGAAACACTTTTCACGCTACTCGAGCGCGGCATCGTACCCATTATCAATGAAAACGATACTGTTTCTACCGGTGAAATCCGCTTTGGCGACAATGACCGCCTTGCTGTGCGCGTAGGGCAAATGGTGAGCGCCGATCTGGTTATTCTACTCTCCACTACAAGCGGTCTTTTCACCGATAACCCCGATAAAGTGCCGGACGCACAGCATATTCCACTCGTAGAAAAAATATCTGCCGAGCATATTGCAATGGCGGGCGATGCAATTCCCGGTTTATCAACAGGCGGCATGAAAAGTAAGATTGAAGCAGCGCAAAATGCTAATGGGGCAGGAATTTCACTTATTATCGCCAATGGACGCGATCAAAATGCACTTTCTGAGCTCGTAAACGACAAAAACACCTCCTCGACCGTCTTTTTAGCACAAGAAACACGCTCCAATGCCCGTAAAAAGTGGATACAAAGCCATATACGCCCCAAAGGACAGATAGTGGTTGATTCCGGCGCGGCTTTAGCGCTTCAAACAGGTAAAAGCCTACTCCCTATCGGTGTCAAAGCTGTCCAAGGCAGTTTCGAGCGCGGAGACGCAGTAACGGTCCATGACGAGAAAATGAAGCATATTGCAACTGGACTTAGCGCCAAAGGCTCGGAGACAGCCGCGCGTATCGCGGGCATGAGCAGCGCCGATATTGCGGAGCTATTGGGCTATGTCGGACGCAGCGAACTCATCCACCGCGATGATCTTGTGTTGGTAAGTTAAAAAACTCCGTGACCTATATCGCGGTCGTGGTAAAATCCGACTCATGCGCACAGACACCCCCAAAACCATCTACCTTAAAGATTACAAACCCTACCCTTACGAGGTGAAGAGCCTTGATTTAAATTTTGATATTAGGGATGGCGAGACGCTAGTTACTGCTAAGGCCCTATACAGCAAAAAAACGGGTAACAATGACCCGCTGGTTTTAAACGGCGAGGCGCTTGAGCTTAAATCTATTAAGATCAACGGAACGCTTATTAGCGATTATACGTTGGATGAAAGCACGCTTACGATTCTATGCCCTGAAACGCAAGAATTTACGCTCGAAATTACCACAGCAATAAAGCCGGAAGAAAACACACGCCTTGAAGGGCTTTACAAATCCGGCGACACCTATTGCACACAATGTGAGGCTGAAGGTTTTCGGCGCATCACCTACTTCCCTGACCGCCCCGATGTCATGACGATATATACTGTGCGCGTTGAGGCCGATAGCGCTCAATATCCGATTCTACTTTCGAATGGCAACAAGATTGATGAGGGAGGCGCGGATAGCGGACGTCACTTTACAATATGGCATGACCCGCATCCTAAGCCTTGCTACCTCTTCGCGCTCGTTGCCGGAAAGCTAAGCCAAATTCACGACACCTACACGACCACATCAGGGCGAAAAGTAGATCTCTATATCTATGTACGCCCCGGCGATGAAAACCAATGCGACCATGCCATGGTATCTTTAAAAAAATCGATGAAATGGGATGAGGATGTTTACGGCCTCGAATACGATCTCAACATATTCAATATTGTCGCCGTGTCAGACTTCAATATGGGCGCAATGGAAAATAAAAGCCTGAACATATTTAATACAGCGCTCGTGCTGGCTGCACAGGAAACAGCGACCGATAGTGATTTTATGCGCGTTGAAAGTGTTATTGCCCATGAATATTTCCACAATTGGAGCGGAAACCGCATTACCTGCCGCGATTGGTTCCAGCTCTCCTTGAAAGAAGGGCTTACTGTATTTCGTGATCAAGAATTCTCAGCAGACCTTAACTCCCGCTCTGTGCAGCGCATTGATGACGTTACCCACCTTCGACGCCTGCAATTTGCCGAAGATGCCTCCCCGCTTTCGCACCCTATTCGCCCAAACAATTATATCGAGATCAACAATTTTTACACAATGACGATCTACGAAAAAGGCGCAGAAGTGATCCGCATGACCCGCACCATTTTAGGGTCGGAAAATTACCGTAAAGCCACAGACCTATATTTTTCGCGCCATGACGGCGACGC
>JBBKXC010000254.1:0-3526 GCA_037969275.1 Bdellovibrionales bacterium
AAGGACGCTTTGAAGGATTTCTATACCACGCGTCACAATGAGGCTTACTGGATGAGCGAAAGTGGGCTTTATTCAAGAGCCGACAGGATGGCCAAAGCTATTGAAGAGGCGTGGACTCACGGTCTTAATCCTTATCAATACCACTACTATGAAATATACAATCTTATGGACGCCAGCGATCATAAAAGCAGGGCAGAGCTAGAGTTGCTTTTGACGGATGCATTTGTGCGCTATTCACGCGATTTGAGTGGCAAGCGTGTTGATGCCCGAGTGATGAATTTAAAAAATTCTGATTGGAAACAGCAGGTCAGCCCTAAATTCGCATTGGATTTTCTAGCCTCTGCCTCAGGTGATTTTGACGAGATATTGACGCAAGTAGAGCCGCAGGGGCAAACCTATCGCCTGCTGCGAAAAGAGCTTATCCGCCTTGTCAATGAAGGACCAGAGCGCAGGGAGGCCATGCTTCCTATTGAAATGAGCGGGACATTAAAACCAGGGGCTGGGCATAAAAGCATCCCGGTATTGCGGGCGTATTTTAATCTACCAGAGCCTAATTATGACCCGTCATATTATGATGAACGTTTGGCAAGGGCTGTTGTACAAGTTCAAAACGAAAACGGCTTGAACCCAGATGGGGTTATAGGGCCAAACACTATGGAAGTGATTAACAGAACAACGCCGCGTAAAATCGAGCAACTTGTCGTTAATCTTGAGCGCTTGCGCTGGACATGGCCTAACACAGAGAAAAAATACGTTATTGTGAACATTCCTTCGGCTATGCTTTGGGCGATAGAGGATGGCAAGGTTTCGTTTGAAATGCCAGTTATTGTCGGCAAACCAGTGCGGCAGACTCAGATCTTCCAAACCAAAATTACAGGTCTACGCCTTAATCCGGATTGGACTGTGCCGCCGACAATTAAGAAAATGGATATTTTGCCAAAAATACAAGAAAATCCAGATTACCTGAATGATAAAGGTATGGCGCTTACGCAGGGCTATGGCTCGGATGCCGTAACTATTGATCCGCATTCTGTAGATTGGGGCAATATTAGCTCTAGAGAGTTGCATTCATATCGCATGGTACAAGTGCCAGGCGATCATAATCCTCTTGGACGTTACCGCGTGCTGATGCCGAATGAATATAATATATATTTGCATGACACAAACCATCCGGAATACTTTGATGCTTCGGAACGTGCGCTCTCCTCTGGTTGCGTAAGAATGAAATATCCGCATAAAATGGCGCAATTCTTACTTGAAGACGTAAAGGGCTGGGATGAGCCCAGGCTGAAAAAAACTTTAGATAGTTATAAAAAGACGGATATCGCAATCCCTAATCAAATTCCTGTTTCTATGTTGTATTACACGGTATGGGCAGGCGATAAGGGCGGTCTAATCTATGGGAATGATGTATATAATTACGACAGAAAGCTACTTTCTGCGCTTGTAAATCTTGACGGAATACACATTCCATTGCATAATAAAGATTATGCGGGCAACGCTTCTGGGGCCCATCTCGCTATAAATCAGTAACCGATCTACAAAAAGTCCTTTACAGTTTTCCGGTATATGGTACTAATTCTGTTGTCTATCGGTAACCCATCTCATATGACGAAAAAATAAAAAAAGAGAATGCACATGCTCAAACTTTTGCAAGATCAGAAATTTATTGACGATTTAAACAAAATTGAACGCCGCGATGTCCTTAAGCTAGGCTTAGCTGGAATTCTGGGTTCACTTATGCCGCTTTTCCCTGCAAAGAACGCTTATGCGATGAGTAATTTTGCCTCATGGCGCATCGCGTTTCGTAATTCCCACACTGGAGAGAGCTTTTCCGGTGTTTACCGTGTTGGTGACAAATATATTCCCGAGGCTTTCGAGCGCATGAATTATGTTTTGCGCGATTTCCGAACTGACGAAGTATTTCCTATGGATCCTCGCGTTCTGGATATTGCAAAACTTTTGCAGGATAGAACGAAAATTAATGGTCCTATCGAAGTGTTGTCCGGTTATCGTAGCCCTAAAACAAATTCCATGCTTCGCGGCGCCAGCACAGGCGTGGCTAAAAATTCATTCCATATGTATGGGCAAGCCATGGATATTCGTATGCCCGGTCACAGCACGAAACGTCTTCGCGACACAGCAAAAGGATTAAAGGCTGGCGGCGTTGGATATTACCCGAAGAGCAATTTCTTGCATATTGATACCGGCAAGGTTCGTAGCTGGTAAGCTCGAATAACTCAAAAACCCCTGTTTTTTTATAAATTTCTTCAAATAACCATGCGATTTGGGTTATAACATCCTTCTTTTAAATAATGAGGATTGAGACCTGTGATACTTATTGCATTAGGGGCGAATTTGCCAAGCGCTTACGGCGCTCCTGAAGACACCTTGAATATGGCCATTAGCACCCTTGAAAATGCAGGTGTTAAGGTTGTGGCGCAGTCACGTATTTGGATAACCCATCCCGTCCCCGCATCGGACCAGCCGCTTTACCGGAACGCTGTTATTTCCGTTAAAACCAAGCGCGAGCCAGAAGACCTTTTATCTCTTCTGCATAGTATTGAGGAAGATTTCGGCCGTATCCGCGCCGAACGTAATGCCGCGCGCGTCATTGATCTGGATTTATTGGCCTATGCGGATGTGATTATCGATAGGGATTCAATAGTAATTCCGCATCCAAGATTACATGAGCGCGGATTTGTATTGCTTCCCTTATGCGAGTTTGCTGAAAAATGGATGCATCCTGTCCTAAGTAAATCTGCACGTGAATTGTTAGAGCTTCTGCCAGATCAAAATGAGATAGCCACGTTTAGTGTTGCGGCATGAGTGGTTCATTGACGGTGCAGCATTTTGGCGCTGATCCCATTATTATGGGCATAGTCAATGTGACACCCGATAGCTTCTCTGACGGCGGTAAATATTCTAACCAAAACAATGCTATAGCGCATGGGGTCAGATTATTGGAAGAGGGAGCTCAAATCCTTGATATTGGCGGAGAATCTACGAGGCCTGGCGCGCAAGCTATTGAAATTGCAGAGGAGATTGAAAGGGTCATTCCGGTCATTATGGGGCTCAGAAAATTTACCCCGCACATCTCTGTAGATACGAGAAACGCGGCTACTATGCGAGCTGCCCTAAATGCTGGTGCAACTGCTATCAATGATATCAGTGGTTTAACGCATGATACTGAAAGCTTAGGAGTAGCTTCCGAGGCTAGGGTGCCTGTATTCCTTATGCATATGCAGGGTGATCCACATAATATGCAGGTAAAACCATGCTATAACAATGTTGTAGATGATGTTTTTGCATATCTAGATAGCCGTATAAAAGCCTGTGAAACGGCCGGTATCGAAAAGAAAAACATCGTTCTTGACCCCGGTATCGGCTTTGGGAAAACACTAGAGCATAATTTGCTATTGCTCCGTAATATCAGGAAATTTCAGTCTCTAGGGTGCGAAATCCTTATCGGGACATCGCGTAAGCGTTTTATAGCGGAGGCATCTAAAGGTGAACCGCCAGAATT
>JBBKXC010000255.1:0-6289 GCA_037969275.1 Bdellovibrionales bacterium
TTGGGGAAGCGTGATTTAATGCGCGCAATCTCTTCAATAGAAGCCACATCAAACGCTTCAACACCGCCCTGCGCGACAGCGTCAAGCGCGGCGCCCTCAGGGTTGGTTTTAACAGCGTAAAGCGCTTTGCCCGGAAACGCGTTAACGAAATGGCGCGCCGTTTCCTCAATAACATGAGGATAGATAACGTAAAGTGGCTTCGACGGGCGAAGAGCCAGCACAGCCTCGTTCAATGATTTAAAATTTTGTTGCCCTGGCTTAAGTGTCTTATTACCCGCCGGGCGAACAACCCCATATGTTTTATCGGTCATTCTTCCTAGATCCTTATTAAAAAATTCATGTAGTTTGTTTTAGCGATTTATCAAAATATCCTGCGAAAGCTGCGCCCAGATATTTTGCGGCTTGACCAGAGAATTAACCCAGACAAGCCAACGCCCTTACCACATAGTCCTTTTTAAGGATGTAAGAGTTATAGTCTTAAAATTATTCGTTTCGGGAGTATGTTGGCCCCCAGTATATGCAGCGATAAGTTTCATAAACGTGTACCTTTTCAAATCTAGGGTTTGGATATTTAAAAATCCGCCCCGGTTTAAAATGTTCACGCCGCCGTATAAACCATGACTAAGTGTTTCGCATCGAAACTACTCAGAAGGGCCAGAGACACGTACGTATTTTTTATTATTTACATCATTTTATGCGAATTAAAAGAAAAAACGACATCCGCACCCAAATATCTTCAAATGCACCGCATAATATATGTCTTTATTGTAGATATTAATAACGTCCAACTATCTCTTTAAATGTTAATTTTTCAATGGCTTACGTATGGAACATCAAAAAATCATTGAAAACCATACACTTATAAAAAAGTTGTTTTTTTCAATGACAAATGCTTCTTATCTCGCTATATTCGGCTCGTGGAAAGAAAAGTAGCAATAATTTCTGGATCCGCATAAATTATGCTCCCTGCCGGTGTTATTGCTTTTTCTGACAAGACGTGTGTGGGGTTTATTATCTGTTTTTATAGACAATAAACCCCCCTTTAAACAAGAGCAGGCAAAGCCGCACTTGTTGTAAGTATTACCTTAATAACGATAATAAAACCCATTCCAGCAACCGATAACGGCTGCTCTTCGGAAGAAAAGGGTAAGGGTATGAAAAAAATAGGGACTAAAAACACTGCGCCTCACTGGGGCGATTATAAGACAATTGCAAGGCTGCTAAATGCTGCCCACCCCGAGCTCGACGTAATGATGCTGCACCGGGAACGATTGCTCGGCCTTGCGCAGGCGTTACCGGAGTTTGCCGCTCTTAGCGGTAGACCCGACCAATATGCGCTGGATGACATCCGTTTTGAATGGTTCTTTCTAAAAAAAGGCTCCGGTGAAAAGCACACCCGCTGGCGACTCAGTGGTAACTTTTAATATTTTTCGTAAAATCCCTTTACTTTTTCACGCAATTTCCCTAATGTCCCAATAACACAGGGATAAGTGCTTATGCTCCAACGTTATAGCTTTGTATGGCTAAGCGAGGGATGCTAAAAAGAGCCATAGCGTAAATGCAGATAAAGCATAGCGGTTTATAAAGCGCGCAATCTAAATAATGCGGCATGTTAAAAAACACTAGGACTACTGGGAGAATAACGAATGCAAGGCAAATGGGAAGATGTAACCCGCGGATATTTTAATCGCGAACACCCTTATGCATTACCAATATTTGATGACTTTGGTCTTGATGAAGACGGGTCGTATTATTACGACCTTTCCCCGTTGAGCAAAAGCGAGCGAGACGCTCGCGAAGCTTCGAAACAGCGCGTCACACTTGAAATCGTCGAAGACTGCGAAATTATGGGCGCCGCAAAAGTCGCCTATCACGCCTGCCCTATCACAAGCGGAATTTACGCTTCAGAATGGATCGCCCAACATAATGAGAAGGTCGGCTTTGACCTCGACAAGACAATCAAAACAACACATAAACTTGCGCGCCATATGGGCTCGGAGCTTATGGGCGAGATTGTCAGCAAGCCAAATGTCCGTGACAATTTACTCCGCAGCGCCATTGCGCGCGATCATATGCCAGATCACGCCCCTCTCGCCCCGGTTGTGAGAGAAATGACGGTCAAACACATGACCCAGAATAACGATTACTCCGGTGGTCAGCGCTATGAAGATGTAGATTTTATGGCCAAATGGTATCTGAAAATAGATTATGCTGATGCCCTTGTAATGGACGGTCCGCTTACATTTTCACGTAGCACGGACAAAGAAATCATGCGCGCACTTCTTGTTGAGTGTGGTCTGCACCCCAGCCGCCCGGAAGCGGATATGGATATTCTTGACCTTAACGGCAATCAAATTGACATTATTGATATTTACGAGAAAATGTTTGAAACCGTACGCTACCAAGTCGGCGTCGGCATGGTTCCAAAGGAAGCGGCTCTTGTGGTGGCGCGCCTCGGCGACCTCTTCGATCATATGCAGGGTAAAGATAACAAAATATCGGCAGCGCGTGAAGCCGTTGGTATGAGTAAATTCCCGGACAAAATTCACCCCGCTATGGATAAGCTCATTAAAGTCGACGCCGCACGTTTTGAAAAAACGCGGACCAAAGCCGACGCTTTTATTAAAAACTATTGCCTTGCTGGTCTTGAGCGCGAGGGCCTTGATGATAAATACGAGCAATGGCACCAAGAAGGCCATGGCCGCGCCCCATCTTCTCAGGATGGCATGGTACCATCTTTACGTAAAAAGCTCGAAATGCTCGAGATTAATGCCGATGATGTGGATAGCTTCTTCCTTAACACGATGCCGCACAGAGATACTCTTGACGGCGTTGCGCTGTCTCAGAATAAAGAAGCGCTTGTTGATCTAGTAAAAACAGAAACAATCGCATTCAGCATGATTAAACCCACCAATAACGGGCATTGGAATCCTAAGCTCAAAGAATTGCGCAAAATTGTCGAGACCAATACAAAATTAGCCAATGACCTTGATGGCGCTTCGCCCACTAACCATGAGCGTTTGATCCGCATAGCCAGTGAAATCAAAGATAACTCGCATAAAATCAAAAATGAAGTGCAGACGATGTTGTCTGATAACACAATCGCGGGACTGCGCGCCGAATCTCGCGAGATTGCCAAACGCAACCTTGCTTTGACAGAGGCCGTAAAACTGGCGCCTATTTCTACGGAAGCCAAGCTCACCGTCCGCCAAATGTATAATGACCACGATGCACCTTTCGATAAAGCATTTGAATCTCAAAGCTTTGATGATGGTCTTTTCGACCAACTTCATGACCGCGAGCAAGCCTATCTTCCGCCGTCATTGGGAAGCAATGAAACGGTGTTTACCTCCCCGAACCAGCCTTTTCTCGCTTATTACTGCGTTGATCCAAAGACATTTAACGCAGCTGGTGATTCCAGAAAACAACAAGGTGTGCAGGGCATTAAGAACGCCTATGGCGCAGCAGGTGCGGATTCAGATGTTCTGACACAAGATGCGCTGGAAGCCTGTAAAAAAGCCCGCGCTTATATTGAAAAAACATCCCCTGGTAAAATTGTTTACGGAACGGATAACTGGATCAATATTTACGGCGCAATTGCCCGCAATCCAAAGGCCGTTTCAAAAACAGGTAGCGGCGCGAAGTTAAGCTCCACCGCAGGTATGCTCAAAGAAACCAAGCTTGTACAGCGCCGCGGCGACGCCGTTTACTTCCTGCCAGGCTGGGAAAAATCAGAGCGCCTCGTTCAAGAGCGCGTTGAATTTGTCAAAATGCAGCTCGGCTGGAAAAAACGCGACCATGGAACGGCACTTAAAATTTACTCCCTGCCCGCTGACCCTGATAAAACGCCTGCTAATCTTGAGCCAGACTCACTTTACGAATCTATCGTTCCAATCGCAAAATTTGTTAAAGAAGAGTTCGAAGCAGGACGTAAAGTACCTCCAGCTATTACATTGGGCCTAATTCGCCTCGTAGAAACGCATGCGATGATTATGGACCCCAAGCTTGTCAAACGTATCCCTAACCCGAAAGAGCGTTTCGAGTTTGACGAGATTGAGCCGAGCCTTACCGCTTATATGCGCGACGAGCGTAAGATGTTGCTTGGTAATTTGCATAGCAATACGAGCGATAATGCTCTTTACCCCTATCTGGCCGATCGCCATGAAGGGCTATTATTCGAAACGGAAATCATGCACCGCCTTAATGAGCGAGCACTGAGCGATGCCGCGCTCGGAGAAAACTACAAGGACGGCCTACAAGATGCAATTGGCGACCATGTTGCAAAAACGACGAAAAAGCCGGGCGAAGACATACTGCATGTTAATTCCGGCCTGCATATTTAATGGTTTTGAAAAACAATTTAGAACTCGAGTGTAACAATGAATAACGCTGCTACGAGCGAGACTTCAGATAGACAGGGGATCAAAGGCTGGTCTGCCGATGTTTATGCTACCGTGCTGGGGCTCGAGACCCGCATCAACGGACAAAAGCCTAGCGAGAAGGTCTATCTTGGTAAAGCCGATATTGACCGCGCCACAGGCGGCATTGTGCATCTTGAGACGTACAGCACTAATGACAAACGTACAGGCGCGCCCCTTAACCTCGACATTCAATTTTCAACGCTCCAAGCAAACGGTCAATTGGCACGCCAGCATGTTTTTCAGATCGAAAGCACACGCAATGGGAAAGAAATTGTCCCTACGAAAATATATTGTTTGGGTAATAAAATCTATGACGCCGCACTGGATGGCCCGGACTTTGATGTTCAAGTGCTCAACAACGTATTCCAAGCCGTCCAAGACTTAAACAACATAATGCGCCCTCCTTATAATGGGCAGCAAGGGGAATATTCTCCGCGTAATATTCTAAAAATTCTCAATAAGAACAATCTCGTCGATATTATTGCCGAAGACTTAGAGCAGAAATTTTATGGCGTTGATGATAAAGGTAATTTTGACTTTGATTATCGCGATGTTTTTAACAAGAACGCCGCCAATGATAATGCATTAGCCGTCATGCCAAGCCGTGATTTTGCCCGCGCCGTAATTGGTGATCAAAGCGTAAACACACTGGATTACAGCCAATCCTCACTTAAGCTTATGCAGCCGCGCTTTGCATCGCACGGCCCCTCTGGCGTATTATACGGCGCTCAAAACAAGGTCAGTGATACAAAAACCAAACTTGGACAAAGCACAGCGCTTAGCCCCGCAGGCCCAACGCCCGCAGGCGTTAAGCCGATGAGCATTCCGAGCCTGTTCCAATTCGAATTTAGAAGCGCCCATCGCGGTAACGATGCTCAAGGTGAGCAAAAACTCAAGAGCATGAGCCTGTTTGGCAAACCTCTAAACGGCGATAACCCTCTCGAGCTAGCGCGCGCACTTAGACTAGCCAACCGCTATAATCACGATCAGCAAAACGGCCAATACCCGCATGCAGCAACGCATCTAATTACCTCTGATCTTTATGAGCACGCCTATGACATTCCGCCGCCAGTTAAGGGCGAGACCCGCGTAGACATTATTCGTTTTCAAGGTAACAGCACCAAAAAAATCGTCGCCGATATGGGCGATCAACTGGGCGATTGTACGGCGCTGATCCATAAATTTACAGATAATGACGGCATCACGCACGAACAAGGCTTTATTATTGATGTCGGTGCCAGCTTCGCACCGAAATACTCCGAATACTCTCTTGGCGTTCCCGATATTACAAAAATTCTTGAGGTGACGGATGATATAGCCGCGACGCACCACCACTTTGACCATGTCGGCGGCCTAGCCATCTATGCGGACAGAGGGCTTATCGCCGATCCTGAATACTACAAACGCACACAAAATGGCGCAAACCGTGGCAAGACGCTTCACGCGACAGACAAACAAATTGAGCGCCTGCAAACAGATTTCAAAAACCGCAATATTCCAGCCGAACAATGGCCGCGCTTTAAAACCCTTAAAGGCCAAAGCTGGTTGCATATCCGAAACAAAGAGACGGGCCAACTTGCGTTCAGTGTCCAAAGCAGCGCCGAAGGCACACCGCACTCTGCCAACACCACCCCTTATAAGATCTATGCTTATAATGGCAATAAACTTCAATTCTGCCTCCTCAAGCCCGGCGATTACCGCGGCGAAAGAGACAATGAAGACTATAAGGGAAACATCCCGCTTGATCGCATGATGGACAGAGATTTCTTCGAATCCGGCGCAGCATCTATCATCGCCGAGCAGCAGCGCATGCTGAATGATGGCGAGATTAAACCAGAGGAAATGTTTGATCCGGCTGAAATTAAGAC
>JBBKXC010000256.1:0-3580 GCA_037969275.1 Bdellovibrionales bacterium
AACGCGTTTCGCTTGGGCTTCGCCCCTTCGGATGGTCAGGCTTTGCGCAGCTATCTTTTGGCGCGAGAGTATAAAGACGAGCAAATGATCGAGCTTGGTCTTGCTAAAGCGGGAAAAGATGGCCGCGATCCTTATATATTCTTCCGCGAGCGGGTGATGGTCCCTGTGATGGATCGCCGCGGGCGCGTAATTGCCTTTGGCGGGCGCACTTTGCCCGATCATATGCGTGGCCCTAATAGCGGCAGCTATACGCCTGCCAAATATATGAACTCTCCCGAGACACCAATCTTTAATAAAAGCATGGTGCTTTACGGCGCGCCGCAAGCCCGCCAAGCCTCGGGCGATGGGCAGATTATGTTTGTGGTTGAGGGGTATTTCGATGTGATTGCCGCTCATCAGGCTGGATTTAACGGCGCGGTTGCGCCTATGGGAACGGCACTCACCGAAGAGCAGATTATGCTGCTCTGGAAGATGATCGCCTCTGACCTTAAAGAGCCTATTCTTTGTTTCGATGGCGATAATGCGGGGCGCAGAGCCGCCGAGCGCGCCGCCGAGCGTGTATTACCGATGCTGGGCGCGGGGCGTTCTGTGCGCTTTGCCTTTTTGCCGGACGGCGAAGACCCCGATAGCTTGATTAAGGGCGGCGGTAAATCTGCTTTTGCCAAAGTGCTGGAAAATGCGATCCCTATGGTGGAGTTTCTCTGGCGCAGCCACACAGCGGGGCGCACTTTCGAAACTCCCGAGCAGCGCGCAGGGCTGATTAAAACCCTGAACGAGGCTGTCGCCCGCATTGCTGATCGTGATGTGCAAAAACAATATGATGTGATGGTGCGCGAGAAAATTTCCGCCGCCTTTTATACAAACCGCCGGCAGGGGCAGGCTAATAAAAGTGGCAAGGGCGGCTTTGGTTTCGGCCAGAAGCCCAAAATGCCCGGCGCCGGTATTGCCCTTCGTCAGCCCAAGCAATCGCGCGATGTGCAGGTGCGCATCCTTATCGCTGCGCTGCTTAATCATCCCGCCATCTTTGATTCGGTAGAAGAGCCCTTTGCCATGCTCGTCATTGCCAATGAGCGCCTCGATACGCTGCGCCAGACGATAATTCGCGTGCTGGGCGATGATCCTGAAATGCAAAAAGACGCACTGGGCGTAGAGCTAAATAGGCTTGGATTTGGGAGAGAGCTTGACCTTATCCTATCTTCCGCTACTTATATGCATGGTAGGTTCGCCGCGCCGGTGCAAGAGGATATAAACATCGTTATTTCCAAATGGAGCGGCTTGGTGCATTCTTTAGAAGAATCGGATGTCCTAAAAGAGATCAAAACAGGCTGGAAGAGCGCGTTTCATGCCTCAAGCGAGGAAGAAGAAGAGCGAATCAGGCAGATGATGAAGGGGCAAAATTCCTCTTAATCATGCTTGATTAAAGATTTTCTTTGTAATCTTGGCTGTTTTTTGGCATCTAGCTCTTTGAATTTGTAAGGTTTTAAGATTAAATAACGAATCGGAAATTTATTAATGGCAGCAAAAGTGGTTGGAAAACTGGCAGTGAGTGACAAACAAAAAGAAGAAGAGGGGCAGGCAGCTGTTCCAAAGGGCTCGTTTGCAACAGTAGTGAAAAAGCTGGTTGCCAAGGCGAAGGAGCGCGGATTCATTACTTATGATGAATTGAATCGCGCCCTACCTGCCGAGGAGTTTACCTCCGAACAGATCGAAGACGCTATGGCGACTTTCTCTGATATCGGTGTGCAAATCGTTGAGAGCGAAGACGATGTGAGCGAGGATGAAGCCCCCGCAGCTGATTCGGAAGAAGACAGCGATTATAAATCAGGCGGTAACATCGGTGATGATGATACCGGCCGTACGGACGACCCTGTCCGGATGTATCTGCGCGAAATGGGGGCCGTTGAGCTTCTTTCCCGTGAAGGCGAGATTGCGATTGCCAAGCGTATTGAGGCTGGCCGAGAGCTTATGATTGGCGGAATTTGTGAAAGTCCGCTGGCGATTGAATCCGTAATTGCTTGGTATGAAGCCTTGCAAAACGGCGATATTATGCTGCGCGAGGTCATTGACCTTGATGCGACCTATAGTGATGGCCCCGAGGCCGAAACTGATGATGCCGAAGAAGAAGAGAGCGAAGAGTCCAGCGATAGCGACAGCGACAGCGGCGACGAATCCGAAGACGATGAGGGCAATATGTCCCTTTCCGCCATGGAAGAAGAACTTTCACCTCAGGTTTTCGAGAATTTCGGTAAAATCCAAAAAACCTATAAAAAAATGCAAAAGGTTCAAAAGGAACGCCTGGACGCTTTGCAAAATGGTGATGAGGCTCCAGCTGCCGCGACTAAGAAATACAATGATTTGAAAGAAGAAATGGTCGGCCTCATGAATGAGGTTCGCCTGCACAATGCACGGATTGACCAATTGATTGACCGCCTTTACAGCATCAACCGCGAGCTTGTGAGCTTGGAGGGTAAAATGCTGCGCCTTGCAACAGATTGCGGCGTAAAGCGCGAAGATTTCCTTGAGCGCTATTTCGGCTCCGAGCTTGATCCGGGCTGGTTAGAGGCTGTGGGCAAACTTAAAGGCAAGGGCTGGGCTAAATTTGTCGAGAAAAACGGCGAGCAAGTTAATAAAATGCGCGAGCAGGTTGGCCTTGTGTCCGAAGATGCGATGCTCCCGATTAAAGAATGGCGCCGCATTATCGGTACTGTTCAAAAGGGTGAAAAAGAAGCCGCTCGCGCTAAAAAAGAAATGGTTGAGGCCAATTTGCGTCTCGTGATTTCTATTGCAAAGAAATACACCAATCGCGGTCTGCAATTCCTTGATCTTATTCAAGAAGGTAACATTGGCCTCATGAAGGCGGTTGATAAATTTGAATATCGCCGCGGCTATAAATTCTCGACCTATGCAACATGGTGGATCAGACAGGCTATCACGCGCTCTATCGCGGATCAGGCCAGAACCATCCGTATTCCGGTGCATATGATCGAAACGATCAATAAAATGGTGCGCACAAGCCGCCAGATGATGCACGAAATTGGCCGCGAGCCTACGCCAGAAGAATTGGCGGAGCGCCTGCACATGCCACTCGATAAGGTACGTAAAGTGCTTAAAATCGCGAAAGAGCCGGTTTCTCTTGAGACACCGATTGGTGATGAAGAAGATTCATCATTGGGTGATTTCATCGAGGACAAGAATGCATTGCTTCCTGTGGATAGCGCTATTCACTCGAATTTGCGTGAAACAACGACTCGTGTACTGGCATCCTTGACCCCGCGTGAAGAGCGCGTGCTTCGTATGCGTTTTGGTATCGGTATGAATACCGACCATACGCTTGAAGAGGTTGGGCAGCAATTCAACGTAACGCGCGAGCGTATTCGTCAGATTGAAGCCAAAGCCTTGCGCAAGCTGAAACACCCGAGTCGTAGCCGTAAACTTCGCAGCTTCTTGGATACCTAAAATATCTTGCCGCTCCGTTTCTTATCTGCTAACTCTATGCTTATAAAGGGCCTGTAGCTCAGCTGGTTAGAGCAGTCCGCTCATAACGGATTGGTCGGCGGTTCAAGTCCGCCCGGGCCCACCA
>JBBKXC010000257.1:0-7090 GCA_037969275.1 Bdellovibrionales bacterium
CCTTAGCGCAGAGCCAAAATTGCAGCGCCCTTTATTGCGCGCCCGGTAATGCCGGTATTCAAAGCTGTGCCGAGATAGTAGACATCAAGGTCGAAGATATTGCAGGCCTAACAAAATTCGCCATAGATAAAGAAATTGATCTGGTTATCGTAGGACCGGAAGGACCACTCGTTATGGGGCTGGCTGATGCAATCAAAGACGCTGGCATTGATGTTTTTGGCCCTTCTGCCAAAGCTGCACAGATTGAAGGCTCAAAAGGCTTCATGAAGGATTTATGCCAGAAATACAATATCCCGACTGCCCGCTATGGCCGCTTCACCGATTTAGAGAAAGCGAAAGTATTTATTGATAAAAATCCTGTCCCTGTTGTGGTTAAGGCCGATGGCCTGGCTGCTGGTAAAGGCGTGATTATTTGCGCAACCCATGAAGAGGCGCATTTGGCCGCGCAAGACATGCTTTCCGGACAATCTTTTGGCGATGCTGGTCATTCCGTTGTTATCGAAGAGTTCATGGACGGCGAAGAGTTGAGCTATTTTGCGCTTGCAGATGGAAAAACGATCTTACCTCTTACGTCCGCGCAAGATCATAAGCGTGCTTTTGATGGCGATGAAGGGCCAAATACAGGCGGTATGGGCGCTTATTCTCCGGCCAATCTCATGGACGCCGAACTTGAGGAAAAGATTATTCACCGCATCATCAAGCCCACCGTGCAAGCCATGGCCGATGAAGGCGCGCCTTTTACAGGCGTTTTGTATGCAGGTCTCATGATCGTGGACGGCGAGCCCAAATTAATCGAATACAATGCGCGCTTCGGTGACCCTGAATGCCAAACCATTGTTATGCGTTTACAAGGTGACTTGCTGAGCATTCTACAAGCAGGAGCGCAAGGGCGCTTATCCGACATTAAAGGACAAGTGAGCTGGTCTGACAAAGTGTCTATGTGCGTCGTAATGGCCGCCGATGGCTATCCGGGAACATATGCGAAAAACACTGTTATTAACGGCGCAGATGAGGCGGACGGCGTAGAAAACACTGTGGTTTTTCATGCCGGAACATCACGCAATGACAATGGCGAGCTCATTAGTGTCGGCGGGCGCGTGCTCGGCGTTACCTCCACCGGAGATAATATCGGACACGCAAGAAGGCTGGCTTATGAGGCTGTTGGGCGCATTGATTGGCCGGAAGGTTTCTGCCGGAAAGATATTGGCTGGCGCGCTTTATAGTTTTTTACCGCTTCGATTTAAAGAAAGTGCGCAGAATATCGCCGCATTCTTGCTCTAAAATACCGCTGGTGACCTCTGGCCGCCAATGACAGGTCGATTGTTCGTAAAATTTCCCGCCATGCAGGATGCCCCCACCTTTAGGATCAAGCGCTCCAATTACAACGCGCCCTATACGCGCAAATGATAGCGCCGCAGCGCACATAGCGCAGGGCTCAAGGCTTACATATAAATCATAGTCAGGAATGCGCTGCGCCCCTTCTTGTGTGCAGACATCGCGGATGGCCAGAATTTCGGCATGGGCGCACGGATCATGCAATTCACGCGTACGGTTGCTGGCCTTTGCCGCCACCTTGCCGCTACCTCGGTGTACCAGCACAGCGCCTATTGGAACCTCATCGCGCAAAGAAGCTGCATTTGCCTCTTCCAGTGCAAGGCGCATATATGATATGTCATTGTCCATGACTGAAGAAAACCACGAAAAAACAAATAAGCATAGTAATACTTCGCCCAATGGCGAGCGCATCGCCAAGAAAATGGCGCGGGCGGGGCTATGTTCACGCCGCGATGCCGAAAAATGGATCGACGAAGGCCGCGTTAAGCTGAACGGGAAGCTGCTCACTACCGCAGCCTGCGTGGTCACTGATGATGATGTTATTGTCGTGGACGGCAAGGCGATGAAAGAAAAGCTGCCGACGCGGCTCTATATGTATCATAAGCCCGCTGGGCTCGTGACGACCCATAAGGATGAAATGGGACGTACAACGATATTCCAACGTCTACCTGAAAATATCCCGCGCGTTGTGAGTGTCGGGCGGCTGGATTTGAATACTGAAGGGCTTTTACTCCTGACCAATGATGGCGGTCTCTCGCGTTATCTTGAGCTTCCTGCGACAGGTTGGAAACGCAAATACCGCGTACGCGTACACGGCTTTATCGATACCAAAAAGCTTGAGGGCTTGAAAGACGGTATCTCTATTGGCGGGGTTGAGTATAAATCCATTGAAGCCGAAATTGACGAGACCGTTGCTGATAAATCCGGCGCAAATTCATGGCTTATTATTACTCTGCGCGAAGGTAAAAACCGCGAAATTCGTAAAGTTATGGAGGCGCTTGGCCTTCAGGTGAACCGCCTTATTCGCGTTTCTTACGGCCCGTTCCAACTCGGAAATCTTGCGGCAGGCGCAGTGATCGAAGTTAAGCCGCAGGTGATGAAAGATCAGATCAATGGTTATTTCCAAGGTAAGCCTTTAAAAGAAAATGCCGAGACAAAAAGCAAAACAAAAACCACGGCCAGAGCTAGCGCTGGAGACAGATCAGGAGCAAGGTCTGGCACCAGAGGCGGAGCGAGAGATGGCCAGCGTAAATGAGAATAATTGCAGGAACTTATGGTGGTCGGCGCCTTGAGGTACCTAAGGGGCGCGATATTCGCCCGACATCCGACAAGGTGCGCGGCAGTATCTTTAACGCGCTGCTCTCGCGCATAGACATTCAAGGTGCATGGACAATGGATCTGTTTTGCGGCACGGGCGCTTTGGGCCTCGAGGCGCTTTCGCGCGGCGCGGCGGGCTGTGTTTTTATTGATAAGGCCAAAGATTCGCTTGAGCTTACGCAGCGCAATGCCGAGAGCCTAGACGATTTTCTCGAGACCGAATTTATTCATTCCGACGCTTGTATGCTGCGCCCGCGCAGTGAGCGAGTACACAAGTCGGCGCTTTTTTTCTGCGACCCGCCTTATAATCTGAATTTAATTAAGCCCAGCCTTGATGCTTTGGTTAAAGGCGATTGGCTGGAGCGCGGCGCAATTGGCGTGCTTGAGGCTGAAAAAAACTGGCCAGCTTCCTTACCCGCGCGCTGGGAAATTTTATCGGAAAAGACCTACGGCGATACGAAAGTTGTTTATGTACGTACGGCCTAAAGCTGTACGTTATTAAGCGCACCGCTGTAAACAAGCCACAGTAGCCCCACGCCCATTATAAGGCGATATATCACAAAAGGCATAAAGGTTGCGCGCTCCAGCCATGACATCATGACCGAAATAGCGGCAAGCCCTGTGATAAATGAAAGTCCCACCGCCACAGCAAAATCCAGCCCGAGCGATAAGTTACCGGCCTCAAGTAATTCTTTAATACTCAAAGCCCCAGCGCCGCCGATGGCTACAATGGCGAGCAACAGCGAGAAATGCGCGGCCTCTGCACGGGAGTAGCCTAAAAAGCGCGCAGATGTCATGGTAATGCCGGAGCGGCTCGTCCCCGGCACAAGCGCCAGAACTTGCGTCGAACCTATAATCAGCGCTTCGCGCCAGCCCATATCACCAAGCGTACGTGATATTTTTTGTGTTCGATCAGCAATACCAAGCAAAACGCCGAATATAATTGTCGTCCAGGCGACAATTTCTACTTTCAAGAGCCATTCCGGTTGCCATAGATGTAAGATAAACCCGCTTATAACAACCGGAATAGAGCCAATAATGACGTGAATGAGAAGCTTACTGTTTGGCGCAGCTGTGTTGCCCACCGCTATTTGACGCGCGCCTAAAAGCATCGCAAAAACATCTTTGCGGAAATACAGCAAAACGCTAAAAAGTGTTCCAATATGTACCGCTACATCCAAAAGCATATGATCCTGCCACGCATTGCCGCTAGGGCTGCCGCCAAACCACGCATGCACTAAAACCAGATGGCCACTGGAGCTTACAGGCAAAAATTCTGTAATTCCTTGGACGAGCGCTAGAATAATAATAGGAAACAGTATCATTAAATTTTGATTCTCACTTGATTTTACCAGAGTTTAAATCAAAATAGGGGCATGGTCTATGTTCTTGGTTTAATCGGATTTATTGTTGGTTTTGGCGCAGGACAAATGCTCCTGCACTTTCTTTTACGCCATAAAACCAAAGAAGAACTACTCAATGACGATTCTTTGAAATGGAAATACGGCCTTGTAAATTGGGGCATGGCAGCGCTCGGCGCTTATGCTTTTGTTCAGACCTATAAAGAGTATCTGACGCTTTCATACTAATTTACCTCTTGATCTTATACTGCGTTGCACTATTATTTTTGTAAGTAAAAATCAAACATTCAGGGACATTTCATGAAAAAATTATTATTGGCCACACTGGTGGCCTCAACGCTTCTTTTCCCAGCGCAGAGCTTTGCCGCGGCGGAGCAGTACGTATTTGATAAAACGCACACACAGATTCTTTTCTTCGTAAAACATATGGGCTTTTCATTCTCGCAAGGCGAGTTTTTGGACTTTGACGGCGGCTTTTCTTTTGACCGTGAAAACCCCTCCAATTCCAATATTGATGTCACAATCAAAACTTCCAGCATTGATATGGATGACGAAGCTTGGGACAAGCATATGAAGGGCTCAGATTTCTTCGACGTTGAGAAATACCCTGAAATGACCTTCAAAAGCACCGGCATAGAAGTGACAGGCGAAGATACTGCTGCTATTTCGGGTGACCTTACTATTCTTGGCGTAACAAAGCCTGTTACGCTTGATGTCGTAATGAACGGCGTTGGAAAAAGCCCTATGGGTGATGCCTATAAATCAGGTTTCTCGGCTACGACAACGATTAACCGCGTTGATTGGGGCATGGATTACGGTATTCCTCATGTTGCAGACGATGTTGAGATCCGCATCGAAGTAGAAGCTATTCGCGACGAACCCCTGAACCAATAAGCGGGACTTTTGTAATTGAGCGCCTCCGATACCAATCACTATACCCGCACTGCTAAAATTCTACACTGGCTCGTAGCCCTTATAATATTGGGGCTACTGAGCGTTGGCTTCCTTATGGGCATGATGGAATATAGCCCGCTAAAGCTCAATATCTACATGCTGCATAAATCTTTCGGGATGAGCGTTCTTGGTCTTGTTATTGTGCGCATACTCTGGCGCGCCTATAAAAAGCCGCCAGCCTCGCTACCAAGCCATGCTAAATGGGAAAAGAATCTGGCGCATATCATCCATGCCCTGCTTTATGTAGGTATGATCGGTATGCCGCTAAGTGGATGGGTCATGTCCTCTGCGGGCGAATATCCTGTGAGCTTCTTCGGCCTGTTCGAATTTCCGGCCATCACAGCCAAAAACGAGCAGCTCTTGGAGCTATCCCAAAATACACATGAAATTTTCGCTTATATGCTGATTGCAGGCGTTGGGTTGCATTTTCTTGGCGCGGCCAAGCATCACATTATAGATCGCGATTTCACGCTGCGCCGCATGGGCGGTAATTTCACCTTTTTGCTTATTGGCGGCGTCCTTTTGCTTGGCGCGAGCACCTTGGCTGGCAATAACTTGCTCAAGGGCGAATCCCATGATGAGCATAGCCACGAGCAAGTTAATCATGAGGATAGCACCGATGATAGTGCGCATGATTATTCAGAAGAACCCGCCACCGCTCCGCAGAGCTTAAGCGCCCGCTCCGGCGTGCTTGAGCCGTTTCAGTGGGTCATCAACCTTGAGGACTCTAAAGTCGCGTTCGAGTTCTTGCAATCCGGCGCGCCTGTGCGCGGAGAATTCAAAGATTTTGATGGCCGTATTATCTTTGATGCGCAAAACCCGCAAAACAGCGAAGTGAACATCGTCATCGACCCGACATCCATCCAAACAGGGAGCAAAGACCGCGATTTACAAGCGCAATCCGAAAGCTGGTTTTCTGTGATGGAATTTCCAATAGCTGTGTTCAAAGCCGAATCGATTACACCCGTTGAACCGAATCAGTACACGGCCAGGGGTGATTTAACGATTCGCGGCACTACAATCCCCGTTGTTATGCCGTTTTCTTTGGAAATAAGCAAAAATGATACTGGCGGAGAATCGGCACTTATGCGCGCACAAATCTCGCTTATGCGACTAGATTTTGCTATTGGGCAAGGCGAATGGGAATCGACACAAACCATTGATAACAATGTGAATATCGATATCGAGCTTCACGCAACCCGCCCAGTGCTTGCCGAGTAATATACGGATTCGACAAGGGCGCTAAAAGCGTGTAAAGATTCTAAAAAACAATCAATTAGGGACTATTCTTAACGGAACGTCTAGGCTAGGGTTATCCTATGAGGACACTGTTTCATTTATGGCTGCACCCCTTCTCGCGGAAAGTGCGCGTTGCGCTCGCGGAGAAGAATCTCGACTTCGATTTGCAAATCGAGAAGATCTGGGAACGCCGCACGGAATTTCTTGCGCTTAACCCCGCGGGCGATGTGCCTGTCCTTATTGAACCGGATGGCACGACCATCGCCAATTCCCAAGTTATTTGCGAATATCTGGAAGAAGTCTATCCTGAGAACAATCTTCTCGGCCATGACCCGATACAGCGCAGTGAGACCAGAAGACTTATAAGCTGGTTTGATGTTAAATTCAACCGTGAGGTGAGTGAAAATCTTGTCGGCGAAAAGCTTATGAAGCGTTTTCTCAAGCTGGGAGAGCCACACGGCCCTTCCATTCGCGCTGGTCACGCGAATATTCATTACCACCTCGATTACATTGGCTTCCTGACTGAAAAGCGGGAATGGCTTGCGGGCAATAATTTCTCTCTTGCCGACATTGCTGCCGCCGCCCACCTCTCTGCCGTTGATTATATCGGTGATGTACCGTGGGAAGAGCATGAAGCCGCTAATCGTTGGTATAAAAAAGTGAAATCGCGTAAAAGCTTCCAGCCATTGCTGAATGACCGTATTCCCGGCTTTTCTCCGGTCGAGCATTATGAAGACGTGGGAACCTGATTTCATTTGAAATACAAGCATCGCAACAATAATAACAAGGGCATGAGATCCTGAGATGAGCGGACGCAATCATTTATTCTGTTTTGGCTATGGCTATAGCGCCGATTATGTCGGCCATGAACTTTCCGCCAAGGG
>JBBKXC010000258.1:0-2616 GCA_037969275.1 Bdellovibrionales bacterium
ACCGCGACTTCCTTGATCAAACCGTCACAAAGATCATAGCCTTTGAAGGCGATAACAAAATCGACGTCACCATTGGCGGTTATAGCGATTATTTTGCCAAAAAAGAGCTGGAAAAGAGCCCTAAGGCTAAAAAACAAGCGCCAGAGACTTCAAAATCAAAAGAAGACAAGTCTAAACCAGCAGACGAAGACGTTTCACCGCCCAAAACCGACAATAAACCTATTAAACTGACCTATAAGCTTGAACATGAGCTTAAACAGCTTCCCAATAAGATCAAAAAGACCGAAGAAGAAATGACAAGCATAAACGCGCAGCTCTCCGATCAGGATTTTTACTCTCGCGACGCCGACGGCTTTCACGCTGCTATCAAAGCACTAGAAGACGCCAAGTCTAGGCTAGAGCGCTATGAAACGCGCTGGCTGGAGATTGAAGAAATGAAGGCGGGATAAACCTTCCCCTTACGCCCCTGCTGGCCTATATTGGTCGCATGACAAAAACCAAAAAAGACTCCAAAGCAAACCCAGAGCAAAAAACCGTTAACCTCGCGCTGCAAGGCGGCGGTTCGCATGGGGCGTTTACGTGGGGCGTGCTTGATTATCTTCTCGAAGATGGCCGCATCGATGTCGAAGCGATAAGCTCCACTTCCGCAGGAACCATGAATGCCTGTGCCTTTGCTTACGGAATGTATACGGGCGGACCGGACAAAGCGCGCGAAGCCATGCATGATTTTTGGTGGAAAATTGCCGAATATGGCGGCAGCACCTATTCACCCTTCAAAAATACGCCTTGGGAAAAATTCATGCTGGGGAATAATTTCTTTGGCGGCGAAAATCCTATGCTCTTTGCCATGGATAGCTTCACGCGCATGTTTTCGCCCTATCAGACTAACCCATTTGATTTCAATCCGCTACGAGACGTTTTAAAAGATACGATTGATTTCGAGGCGCTTAAAGAATGCGATTGTACGAAGTTATATATTAGCGCCACCCATGTAAAAACCGGCAAAGTCCGCATATTCGATAAATCGGAAATCAGCCTAGAAGTCGCGCTGGCTTCCGCTTGCCTTCCCTACGTTTTTAAAGCCGTACAGATAGACGGCGAAGATTACTGGGATGGTGGTTATTCGGGTAACCCCGCGCTCTTTCCGCTTTATTACGACACAAAAAGCCGCGATTTAATGATCGTCCATATCAACCCTATTGAAATAGACGAAACCCCGACAACCGCCGCCGACATTCTCGATCGCATTAACGAAATCAGTTTTAACTCCTCTCTATTGGACGAAATGCGCTCGATCTCCTTTGTAAAAAAGCTCATTGAAAATGACATGCTCAAAGATGAGTATAAAGACCACTTCAAAGATATTCTCGTTCACTCTATCCGCGCCGATGAAGCCTTAAAAAACCTCGGCGCTGCCAGTAAGTTTGATTCCGATTGGAGCTTTCTAACCGAGCTGCGCGACAAGGGCCGCACGACCATGAAAGAATGGATGAAGAAAAACTTCGATAAAATCGGCGTAGAAGACAGCGTTGACCTTCATAATGAATTCTTGTATTCCATCTCGCGCGTATTTGATGAGAAAATCGAGCCCTCTAAGAAATTAGAAAAACCCAAAGGCGTTTGATAAATGTATGAGAAGCACTCCATAGACCACGATACGGCCAGCAATAAAAGCCATTCGCTTTTTGCAGCCTATTGGGCGCTCGGGACTGTGGCCATCCTCATCATCATTAAATTAGGCGCGTATTACATGAGCGGTTCTGCCGCGCTGCTGGCCTCCCTCACCGATACGCTGGGCGATGGGGTCATCTCAATCATAACATTAATCAGTATACGCATATCGCTGATGCCTGCCGATGAAGACCATCGCCACGGCCACGGTAAGGTGGAGGGCTTCTCGGCGCTCTTGCAAGCCTCATTCCTTATTGGCGCCGCCGTGTTCCTCATATTTGAATCCGCCCAGCGCATCTTTCGCCCCGTAGAGGTTGATTATCACTTCCTTGGTATAGGCGTCTCTGTAATTGCCGTCATCTTAAGCGTCATTCTTGTGCGCATTCAGCAAAAAGCCTTAGAGCGCGCGCAATCGCTAGCTATAGAGGCCGATCAACGCCATTACATGAATGATATTTTCATTAATGGCGCGGTTATTATCGGTCTGCTCGTGCATTATTATACGGGGCTTATCTGGGTCGATAGCGCGCTTGGGGCAATCATTGCCTTTTATATTGGCTGGACGGGATATGATGTCGGGCAAAAGGCCGCCGATATGCTTATGGACCGTGAGATCGGCGAGGATAAACGCGCAATCATCAGCGATATTGTTCACGCCAATAAAGAAGTGCGCGGTATGCATGATCTGCGCACGCGCCGCACGGGGATGGATATCCATATCAGCTTTGATGTCGAGCTAGACCCCACGCTTTCCCTGCATGATGCCCACGCGATCACGAGGGAGCTGGAATTTGCCCTCCTGGCCGAATTTCCCAATGCCGAGATCATCATCCATATGGACCCCGAGGGCGATACTTATGACACGCGCCACCGCGTCCACGGCGTGCATCATTAAAAAACTTTCATTTTTTTCCAAGGAATATACACTTGTGCTCGTCTTATAAA
>JBBKXC010000259.1:0-3468 GCA_037969275.1 Bdellovibrionales bacterium
CTAATCGCAAAATTTTAAAGACAAGCCAGCCAGACATGATAGTTTATTATCATGGCCTTATCACCAATCACCCAGCGCCGCCTTAAGCAATTCAAAGCCAACAAACGTGGGCATTGGAGTTTTTGGATATTTATGCTGCTGCTTGGCGTTTGTATGTTCGCCGAATTTATCGCCAATGATAAGCCCATCTACATAAGCTTTGCAGGTCAGAGCTACTACCCCACCTTCATTAATTACCCTGAGACGACTTTCGGCGGCGATTTTGAAACCGAGGCGGAATACCGAGATCAATTCGTGCAAGACCTTATCAATGAAAAGGGCTACGCCATCTGGCCGCCCATTCGCTTTTCCTATGACACGATCAATTATAACCACCCAACCCCAGCTCCGAGCGCGCCCGAAAGCGGCAAACTTATTGGAACGGATGACCAGGGACGCGATGTATTGGCGCGCATTATTTACGGCTTTAGGCTGTCTGTTGTTTTTGGACTGACGCTCACCATCATAAGCTCGATCATTGGCGTTGGCGCTGGTGCAATTCAAGGCTATTATGGCGGCCTGCTTGATATTATCATGCAGCGTATCACCGAGATATGGGCCTCGCTGCCTTCGCTTTATATCCTGATTATTTTTTCCTCGATTTTCATTCCGGGGTTTTGGACGCTGCTGCTGATTCTTCTGTTATTTTCATGGCTTAGCCTTGTTGATGTGGTGCGCGCGGAGTTTTTGCGGGCGCGGAATTTTGATTATGTGCGCGCCGCCCATGCGCTTGGCGTTTCCAACCGTGTCATTATCTGGCGCCATGTTCTGCCCAATGCGATGGTGGCCACGCTGACCTTTATGCCCTTTATTTTGACAGGCTCGATCACGGCGCTCACCTCGCTTGATTTCCTTGGCCTTGGCCTGCCGCCCGGCTCTCCATCATTGGGTGAATTATTGGCGCAAGGTAAAAACAACCTGCAAGCCCCATGGCTGGGTATCTCGGCCTTCCTGTCACTGGCGGTCATGCTGACGCTCCTGACCTTTGTCGGTGAAGCCGTGCGCGATGCGTTTGACCCGCGCAAGACAGCGCTCTAGTCATTCCGCCATGAAAAATTTTCTCGTATTATCCTTAGGCGGCACGATTGACGCCAAAGCCTACCCGGAAGGCGAAGGCGATTACCCATCCGATGCCACGCCGTCCAATAGTAATGGCGGGTTTATCGTTCTTGAGGAACTCGTAAATAAGCGCGGCAATATTACACTCTCCCAACTCCGCATCTGCAATAAAGATAGCAAGGATATTACGGAAGACGAGCGGGGCACTTTGCTTGATAAAATCCAAAGCACTGCGGCAGAGCGCATTATCGTGACCATGGGTACAGATACAATGACAGAGACGGCGCAATGGCTTAAGGCGCATTTAACCGCGCCGCCCTGCCCCGTCATATTTACTGGCGCAATCTGGCCACTGGCCAATGGAGCCGGAAAATCGGACGGATATCAGAACCTTGAAAGCGCAGCCTTTGAAAACCCTGATATTAAAAATGGCATCTACATCGCGATGAGCGGCCTCTTTGAAGAGCCTAAAAATATCTACAAAGACTTCGAGCAGAAAAAATTTGTGCTGGTATCTACATAAGGCATCTTGCCAGAAGCTGGCGCAGCCCATACCTTAATCATATGACCTTATCCAATTCCATTGCAGCCATGAAAGACGAGATCGCCGGATATCGCCGCAGCTTGCACGAAAATCCGGGAACAGCCTATGAGGAGGTATTCGCAAGCAACCTCGTCGCTAAAAAGCTCACCGAATGGGGTATAACTTTCGAGCGCGGCTTTGGCGTAACTGGCATTGTGGCCACCATTACCGGCCAAGCCGACAACTCCGGCAAAGCCATTGGCCTTAGAGCCGATATGGACGCGCTCAATATCATTGAGGAAAACAACAAGGCGCATGTCTCCAAAATTCCGGGCAAGATGCATGGCTGCGGGCATGATGGGCATACGGCCATTTTGCTCGGCACAGCTAAATATCTAAACGAAACCCGCAATTTTGATGGCAAAGTGCATCTGATCTTCCAGCCTGCCGAAGAAGGCGCGCGCGGCGCGATTGCGATGATGGATGACGGCCTGTTCGATAAATATCCATGTGATGCTGTTTATGGCCTACATAACTGGCCGATGCTTCCGCGCGGGAATATGGCTATTCGTCCCGGCCCATTCATGGCGGCCTCCGACCGTTTTACACTCAAAATAATGGGGCGCGGCGGCCATGCAGCCTTACCGCATTTGACCATAGACCCCATCGTTATCGCCTCCCAGATCACACTGGCGCTACAAACGCTCATCAGCCGAAAAGTCGACCCTATTGATTCTGCCGTGATTACCATCACCAATTTCAATGGCGGCACAGGCGCGGATAATGTTATTCCGGATGATTGCAAGCTGAACGGCACAGTGCGCACGTTTAAGCCGGAAACGCGTAATATGCTCAAACAGAAAATAGAAGATGTGTCCAAAGCCCTTGCCGAGAGCTATGGCGCAAGCATCGAATATGAATACCGCGAAGTCATTGACCCGACCATCAACGACCCCGTCGCCACAGCCTTTTGCGTCGATATCGCGCGCGAAATGATGGGCGCGGAGAATGTGAACGATATGGTTGAGCCCTGTATGGGCGGAGAAGATTTCGGTGCAATGATTCTTGATCGCCCCGGCGCTTATATCTGGATCGGCCAAGGCGAGAAAGACCCAAAATCAAATCATAACCAAGGTCTGCACACACCGCGCTATGATTTCAATGACGAGATCATCCCTACAGGCGTTGAATATTTTGCGCGTATTATTGAGAAATCTCTGCCGCGCAGCTAAGCAGGCGCATTATCATTTTCAATAGGAGAGCCGCGTAATTCGGGGATGCCATTGACACTATACGTGGTTTCAAGTGCTTTCGAGCATAAACCGCTTGGCGCGACCGTAGCGCTGCGCTTGAACAGGTTAGCCTCACCGCTCACATTATATTGATCCGCGGCGCGCTGGAATATCCGTTTGCATCCGCCGCAATTAAATTCGCCGAGATGAGGAACAAGATCATCCAAAGACACATCAGCCGCCTCAAGCTTATTGGCACGGATAGTATCAAAAGTTTCCTTCAGCCTAGTATCCGTAATTCCCCTGCAATGGCAAATCATAACCATAGTTAAATCCTAAGCTCCTTTAGGAATAAATCGCCCCAAATCAGGCGCAATCTCGGCCACGGCCTCACGCACAACGCCCAACGCCGTTTCTTCTAGCGCGGCACTACCGGCCAAAATATCAGGGTTATGCTCAAACGCCTTTTTAGCCAATGGCAATAAAGCCGGGCACACGCCGCAGCTAGAGCCGATCTCTTTTAAGTGCGGCGCTAATGTTTCGATATCGACTTCCGTGCCAACTGTTTGCTGCAAGGCTTTCGCATAGGCTTGGGCGAGATCCAAGGTGTTTAGT
>JBBKXC010000260.1:0-2647 GCA_037969275.1 Bdellovibrionales bacterium
CTCGGCTTTGGTCTTACCTATATCGATCACCTTACGCATAATGTGAACCGCGGCCAGATGGATGTCTGGAGCAAATTTTACGAGAGCATTTTTAACTTCCGTGAAATTCGCTACTTCGATATCGAAGGAAAATTGACGGGTCTTAAATCACGCGCGATGACCTCGCCTTGCGGGAAAATACGCATACCGTTGAATGAAAGCTCCGATGACAAATCCCAGATCGAGGAATTCCTGAAACGCTTTAACGGTGAGGGTATCCAGCATATCGCGCTTGGCACTAATAATATTTATAGCACAGTAGATTTGCTGAACAATGCAGGCATACCGTTGCAATCCACGCCCGACACTTATTACGAACTTTTGAACGAGCGTATCCCCGGACATGGCGAAGATCTTGCAAAACTTAAAGCACAGAAAATTTTGCTGGACGGCGCGCCCGATGAAAAACAAGGATTGCTTTTGCAAATCTTTACGCAAGATGCCATGGGTCCTGTGTTCTTCGAGATCATTCAGCGCAAAGGTAATGAAGGTTTCGGCGAGGGCAATTTCAAAGCACTGTTCGAATCCATCGAGCTAGACCAGATTCGCCGCGGTGTTTTGGAAGATAAAAAAGCGGGTTAGAAACTCATGCAGCAACGCATAAGTATTATTACACTCGGCGTAAGTGATCTGAAAAAATCACGCGCATTCTATGATGCACTGGGTTGGGAAATGGCGTCGAGTGATGAAGAGGCGAAAAACATTGTTGCCTATAACATGACTAATGGCATGGCGCTCGCACTATTCGGGCGCGATGCTTTGGCTCAAGATGCAGAAGTTGATGCGGCTGGCGATGGTTTTCGCGGTGTAACAATTGCCTATAATGTCGATACTAAAGATGATGTTACCAAAGTATTGAGCGAAGCCGGAAAGGCCGGCGGTCAAATTGTTAAACCTGCGCATGATGTATTTTGGGGCGGGCATAGTGGTTATTTTTCCGACCCTGACGGACATTTGTGGGAGGTGGCGTTTAATCCATTTTCTGCATTAGGTGCGAATGGTGAATTTCAATGGGGCGGAGTTAAACAAAAGGAGAGAACGAAATGAAACTAGGATCAATCAAAGACGGACGCGATGGACAATTAGTTGTTGTTAGCGAAGACCTTGAAAAATTTGTACCCGTGCCGCATATCTGCGCAACGATGCAAGCAGCGCTTGATAATTGGAGCAAGGTCGAGCCGCAGCTTCGCGATATCGCGCAAAAATTAAACGGCGGACAAATCCCCAATGCCAAGGGCTTTGACGATTCAAAAATGGCTTCGCCTTTACCGCGTGCTTATCAGATCGCGGATGGTAGCGCCTATCTTAATCACGTTGAATTGGTGCGCAAAGCCAGAGGCGCGGAAATGCCGCCGGAATTTTTGCATGACCCGCTCATGTATCAGGCTGTGTCCGATACAATCCTCGCGCCGCATGATGATATTCCGATTGTATCAGAGGAATTCGGCATTGATTTCGAAGCCGAGGTCGCCGTTATTGTGGATGATGTGCCAATGGGCGTGAGCGCCGAAGACGCGCTTTCGCATATTAAACTTATTATGATCATGAATGATGTGTCCTTGCGTGGTCTTATTCCTAACGAACTTGGCAAGGGTTTCGGATTTTTACAATCTAAACCACCTAGCGCATTTTCTCCTGTTGCCGTGACACCGGACTCACTTGGTAAGCATTGGAAGGATGGAAAACTCCATCTACCGCTGATTTCTATTCTCAATGGTAAAGAAGTCGGCCGCCCGAATGCTGGCGTTGATATGCAGTTTAATTTTGGCCAGCTCATTGCGCATGCAGCGCGCACGCGGCCTCTTTGCGCTGGTGCGATTATCGGTTCCGGTACGATATCAAATTACGACCGCTCTGCCGGAATTTCCTGCCTTGCCGAAATTCGTATGATTGAAAAAATAGAAGAAGGCGAATTTAAAACGCCGTTCATGAAATATGGAGATAGCATTAAAATAGAAATGCAGGATGAAAATTCAAAAAGCATTTTCGGCACGATAGAACAAAAAATTGTTCCGTATGCGCTCCCGGCCGCCAATGGAAAAAAGGCAGCGAATGGGTAATTTCTGCCGCTCAGGCGTGCAGGCACGCTACGCGGGCGCACAAATAAAGGTTTGTAATACTTAATGATTCAGCTTTACGATTATTTCCGCTCGTCATCATCGTACCGTGTGCGCATAGCTTTGCATTTTAAAAATCTGGATTTTAAAATTCATCATGTTGATCTGGTTGCGGGTGATCAACGCGGCGAAGATTACAAAAATTTAAATCCAAGCGCTGGCGTGCCCACACTTATTGATGGCGATTTCAAAATGGCGCAATCAACGGCGATATTGGAATATCTGGAAGAAGCCTATCCGCAAGCGCCGCTCATGCCTACCGAAAAACATGCGAGAGCCTATGTGCGCCAGATGAGCATGATTATTGCCGCCGATATGCATCCGCTGAATAATCTAAAAGTCTGGAAAGGCTATGTCGGTAAAAAGCTGGGAGCGAGCGAGGCGCAATTAAATGAATGGTTCATGCACTGGATTCACGAGGGCTTTCGGGCGTATGAATCACTGCTCCAAAACGAAAATGCCGCCGGAGAATTTACATTTGGCAACGCGCC
>JBBKXC010000261.1:0-4485 GCA_037969275.1 Bdellovibrionales bacterium
AAGATCAGGCGGTGGCCATCCGGCGTATCCACGATAGCATTACCGCAAGGCATACCGCTCAGGCGCTCGATCTCTGCCAAATCTTTCAAACTATCGTAATCGTGATTACCGGCGATAAAGTGGGTGGGAAGGTGCGTGTTGTCGCGTACGGCCTTGCCGAAATCGCGCATAAGGCCTTGATGGTATTCGTGTCCTTTATGCCATTCAAGTTGAATGGCATCACCGCCAAAAATTATGCGCTCGATATCGGGGGTGGCGGTTGTTAGGCACTGCTTAGTTAGCTCTAAGGCGTTTTCACTATAGCGGTAGATCCGTCTTGGATCGCGCTCCGGTGCATGATGGGCATCTGTAAAATAGCGAAACTTCATTTCGTTAAAATATCTTTTTTAGAATCTCTTGGCAAAAATACGTTAGCATATTTTATTCGCACTTTAATTATTTTGGCTCAAGCCTGAAATGCTCCTGTGGACGTAAATATGCATCAGCGAGTTCAGAGCGTTTGTCCATATGGGCTTGTAACTTGACCTCCAATTCATCCTTGCGCGCGCCATTGAATGCAGCGCAGATCAGCGTGGGGCCGAGGTCATTTCTCAGTAAAAAATCATTCATAAATTCTGCGAGATCGTGAACATCGCTATCGCCCTTTTTACGCGCAATAATAAGGATATCAGCCATATTATCGATGATATTGCTCAGCAGATTGAATTTGTTTCTGTTTTTGAAACGCACATCGCGCACTGTCGCTTCGAAATCTTCTTCGAGCTCGTTCAGGGCTTGTATATTTGTCGTCATATGGGTCATAGGGAGAGTATGTATTATTTTTATTTTATATTCCATAAAAAAATAAACACTGTGGCCAGAATGATGAAAGGGCGCGAATATCGTTGTTTTAACAGGCTTGTGGGTTTAAAAACGAGAGATGACCTCACAAACATTAGCAGTAAAAGAGCCCATGGCCCCGCAAGATCACGCAAGCAATGAAGACGAAATTTATCTGGTTGATGGCTCGGGCTTTATTTTCCGCGCCTATTTCGCCATGGCGTATTCAAGGCAGCAAACCATGACGAACCCGCAAGGCGTTCCGGTGAATGCGGTTTACGGCTTTGTGAATATGATGCTCAAGCTTTTGAATGATTACCACGCGCCCTATATGGCCGTTATTTATGATGCCGCGCGTAAGAATTTCCGCAATGACATTTATCCCGAATATAAAGCCAACCGCGACGCCCCGCCGGAAGACCTTATTCCGCAATTCAAGCTTGTACGCGATGCGACCGAGGCTTTTGACATTCCGGCAATTGAGCTTGAAGGGTATGAAGCCGATGATTTGATCGCCACCTATTGCCGTCTCGCCAAGGAACAGGGCAAAAAAGTTGTTGTGGTGACCTCCGATAAAGACCTCATGCAACTCATTGATGATGATGTGCGCATTCTTGACCCTATGAAGGGCAAATTTATGGGCGAGGCCGATGTGCTGGAAAAATTCGGCGTGTTACCGAATCGCGTTGTTGATGTGCAATCTTTGGCGGGCGATAGCGTTGATAATGTGCCGGGCGTGCCGGGAATTGGCGTTAAAACTGCCGCGCAGCTTATAAATGAATATGGAACGCTTGAGGAGTTACTGGAGCGCGCAAGCGAGATCAAACAAGAAAAGCGACGGGAATCGCTGATTAATTTTAAAGAGCAGGCGCTCATATCCAAGCGGCTTGTCTCGTTAGATGCGCATGTCCCTGTGCCTGTTAAATTTGAGAGCTTTAAAACGCATGACCCCGAAAAACCAAAGCTTATGGCGTTTTTGCAAGAGCATGCCTTTAATTCGATCATCAAGCGTTTGGGCGGCGAAACTGTGGCGGCGACCCTGCCGAGCGAAGAGGGCGCAGCGCCAGAGCTTATCACCGAAAAACTGCCGCCAATTAAGGACAATGAATATGTTCTTATCAATGACGCCGCAACGCTCCAGCAATGGATGGACGAGGCGCGCGAAGCTGGCGTTCTTGCCATCGATACTGAAACCACAGGGCTTACCCCCGCGAAGGTGGATATGGTCGGGATATCTCTTTGTATTAAGCCGGGCAGAGCCGCTTATATTCCGCTCGGTCACGTTGCCGCGATAGCCGATTTGCTGGCCGAAGATACGGGCGCGGATATCCCCCAGATGCCGCTAAGCAAAGTCGTTGAGATTATGAAGCCCGTGCTTGAGGACGACAGCGTTCTTAAAATAGGCCACAACATTAAATTCGATTGGCAAATTTTAAAGCTGGCTGGCATGGAAATGAAAGCCATGGATGACACCATGCTGCTCTCTTATGTTCTGGACGGCACGGCGCATTCGAATGGGATGGATAATCTCTCAAGTCTATGGCTCGGCCACACACCGATTAAATATGAAGAAGTCTGCGGCAAGGGAAAAAACCAGCTCACTTTTGATCAAGTGAGCATCGAGACAGCACTACCTTATGCCGCCGAAGATGCCGATATCACCATGCGCCTATATAAGTTGCTGAAACCGCGCCTTGTGAGGGAAAAGATGGTCAGCGTCTATGAGAATATCGAGCGCCCGCTCATTCATACCATCGGCCAGATGGAGCTGAACGGCATAAAGGTTGATCCCATTATCCTGAAGAATATGAGCGCTGATTTTGAAAAGAAACTGGCGGTGCTGGAAAAAGATATTCACGCGCTGGCGGGAGAGAGCTTTAACGTCGCTTCACCTAAACAGATCGGCGAAGTTCTCTTTGATCGCATGGGTTTGCAGGGCGGTAAGAAAACCAAGACGGGCGATTGGTCGACATCTGTCGATGTGCTGGAAAAACTGGCCGAGGAGGGTAACGCCTTGCCGGAAAAAATTCTGGAATGGCGCAGCCTTGCTAAGCTGAAATCTACATATACCGATGCACTGCAAAATGAAATAAATCCGCGCACAGGCCGTGTGCATAGCTCCTTTGCAATGGCGCATGTCAATACTGGGCGCTTGTCCTCGTCCGATCCAAATTTGCAAAATATTCCGATCAAGAGCGAGGAGGGGCGCAAAATCCGCACGGCCTTTATCGCCGATGAGGGCAATGTTTTGCTCTCTGTCGATTACTCCCAAGTCGAGCTGCGTTTGGCGGCGGAGCTTGCGGGTATTGAGGCCTTGAAGCAAGCCTTTAAAGAGGGCAAGGACATTCACACCATCACAGCCTCACAGGTCTTTGGTGTGCCTATAGAGGAGGTCACGCCTGATATCAGGCGCAATGCCAAGGCCGTTAATTTTGGCATTATATATGGTATCAGCGGCTTTGGTCTGGCCAAGCAGCTTGGCACCGATAACAAGACAGCCGGCAATTTCATCAAACGCTATCTCGAGCGCTTCAGCGAGCTTGAGGCGTTTATGGAATCCAAAAAAGAAGAAGCACGCGCGCATGGCTATATCAAAACCTTCCATGGCCGCAAATGTGTTATTAAGGGCATTAATGATAAAAATGGCAGCGTGCGTCAATTCGCCGAGCGCCAGGCCATCAACGCCCCGCTACAAGGTACAGCCGCCGATATTATGAAGATTGCCATGGGGCGCATGGATTATGCGCTTCAAAGCGCTGGGCTGAGCGCTAAAATGCTCTTACAAGTGCATGATGAATTGGTGTTCGAACTGCCATCAAGCGAACTTGAGGCCACCACGGCGCTCGTGAAGAAAATCATGCAAGAAGCCGCTGGCGGCTTTGATGTTCCGCTCGATGCCGAGGCTGGCTCTGGCTCAAGCTGGGCTGAGGCACATTAAAATTTGCCCTAAGGATTAAGCTTCAATTCACCTTCAAGCGGCGCGCTGATTGGGCGCGCGGGGCGTTTATACTGCCCTGCGGCTATAATATCTCCCGTAAGGGCATTTTGCGCAAAGACCGCGAGCGTCTTCTTTCCGGCGTCCATACCGGCGGTCAGCGTGACATTTTGCGCTTTTCCATCCCAGGCCATGGCCGAACTTAAATCGCTCACGATGTTTTCATATAAAACGCTTTGCCCCTTATTTTTGCCGATGATGATGGAGCGGGTGATGGGTTGCTCGGTGATGGCAACCCAGATTTCGTATGTGCCGGGCTCTGTTGCCGGTAGGGCGATCGAAAACCGCGTTGTCGAATCGGCGGGCTTAATATCAATGAGCGGGATTTTATCGTTGCCTGCCTTAAAGAGGGATGATGTGAT
The DNA here is from genome assembly GCA_037969275.1 of Bdellovibrionales bacterium. Classification (GTDB taxonomy): domain Bacteria; phylum Pseudomonadota; class Alphaproteobacteria; order Micavibrionales; family Micavibrionaceae; genus UBA2638. The sequence goes on from JBBKXC010000261.1 coordinate 4,177, forward strand.
TTGTTCTTTTTTATAGCCTACGGAATCATATTTCCCGTTAATCACCATTTGCGGTGTGTATTTAGGGCCAGAGCGCAGTGTTTTGCTGAAGTCGCTTTGGCGCTTGGTACAAAATGGCTTGGCCAGTGAGCCTTTTTTGATGTCGAAATAATCAACATGGCAAGAAAGCGGAATAACATTCTCCATTTCGGCCAATTTGTTGAGATAGCCATCTGCCTTGGGGCAGAACATACAGGCTTGCGAGGAAAATAGCTCGACAACGACAATGCCTGTGGGCTCTGGCGGGGCAAGCTCTTCGCTTGAAACTTC
>JBBKXC010000262.1:0-3214 GCA_037969275.1 Bdellovibrionales bacterium
CACCCTATGGATGTTATGCGCAGCGCCACTTCTTTCCTCGGCAATATAGAGCAGGAAAGCGATAGCAATGATGAGATGAAAATCACCGAGCGTTTCTTGGGAATTTATCCATCCATTCTGGCCTATTGGTATAATTTTCACCATAAGGGTTTGCGCACATCCACCGATACAGGCACGAAAACAATCGCCGGACATTTCCTGAATATGCTCCATGGTAAAAAGCCGAGCGAGCTGCACCAAAAGGCGATGAATGTTTCATTGATATTATATGCTGAGCATGAATTTAACGCTTCGACCTTTACGGCGCGTACAATCGTCTCAACCATGAGCGATATTTATTCAGGTGTTTGCGGCGCGATTGGTGCGCTGCGCGGCCCGCTACATGGCGGCGCGAACGAAGCGGCGATGGAGCTTATCTCCTCTTATAATACCCCCGAAGAAGCCACCAAGGGCGTTAAACATAAATTAGAAACCAAGCAGCTTGTCATGGGCTTTGGCCACCGCGTTTATACCGAGGCCGACCCGCGCAACCGCGTCATTAAATCATGGGCGAAAAAACTTTGTGATGATGGTGGTAAACCAGCGCTGTATGATGTTTCCGTGGCGATAGAAAACCTCATGTGGGAAGAGAAAAAACTTTTCCCCAATCTCGATTTTTACAGCGCGTCGACCTATCATATGATGGGCATTCCGACAGAACTTTTTACGCCAGTATTTGTGATGAGCCGTATCACAGGCTGGGCCGCGCATATATTCGAGCAGCGCAAAAATAATAAACTGATCCGCCCGAGCGCCGATTATACGGGGCCTAATGGATTGGATTTTGTATCAATAGAAAAACGTTAAATTATAAGAAGGAAAAAAAATGAGTAATGCATCATCCGGAAATAAAACAGTTCTTATCATAGTCCTGCTCGCGGTAATTCTAATCGGCGGTTTTTATCTGTACAAAGAATCCCAATCAGAAACAGTCGGTATCAGCATCGGCGATATGGACATTAGCGCTACAGTTGATAAATAACATTACTACTTCGCTTGCGTCCTTATATGCTCGCGATCAAGAAATATAGACCACAGGGAGCATCAAAGTGCCCCGCATAACAATTAGAAAGTAATAAAAATGGGACAAGCCGCTTACGCCAACACAGATTCAAATGAACGCCCCGCCTATGACAAGGTGCTGGTCGATATCGCTGATTATGTTTCGCAGTATCAGATCAAAAGCGATCTAGCCTATGAGACAGCGCGTTATTGCCTGATGGATACTTTGGGATGCGGAATACTCGCGCTGAAATTTCCGGCTTGCACCAAAATGCTGGGGCCTCAAGTTGAAGGCATGACTTGTCCTAACCCTGTGCGAGTCCCTGGGACAGCGCATAAGCTCGACCCTATTAAGGGCGCGTTTGATATCGGCTGTATGGTGCGCTGGCTGGATTATAATGATACTTGGCTCGCCGCAGAATGGGGTCACCCTTCAGATAATCTCGGTGCCATCCTAGCGCTCGCCGACACGATGAGCCAAAAATTTGAAGCCGAAGGAAATCCCGGCCTTAAAATGAAGGACGTTTTAACCGCGATGATTAAAGCGCATGAAATTCAAGGCGTGATCGCGCTTGAAAATTCCTTCAACAAAGTCGGCCTTGATCACGTTGTACTGGTTAAAGTGGCCTCCACTGCAATCGCTGCGCAAATGTTAGGCGCGACACATGACCAGATCGTGGACGCTGTATCCCACGCTTGGCTGGACGGCCAATCGCTTCGCACATACCGCCATGCGCCAAACGCAGGAAGCCGTAAAAGCTGGGCCGCTGGCGATGCAACCAGCCGAGCCGTGCGCCTTGCGCAAATTGTCATGAGCGGAGAAATGGGCTATCCATCCGCGCTGACCGCCAAGACATGGGGCTTTTATGATGTCCTGTTCAAGGGCAATGAATTTAAATTCCAGCGCGATTACGGCTCTTATGTGATGGAACAAATTTTGTTCAAGATCTCATACCCTGCGGAATTCCACTCACAAACCGCCGTAGAATGCGCGCATATTTTGCATGATCAGGCGAAAGATAAGCTCGATCAAATTGATCGTATCGAACTTACGACACATGAGGCCGCCATCCGTATTATCTCCAAAACAGGCCCGCTACATAACCCCGCCGACCGCGATCACTGCTTGCAATATATGGTGGCTGTGCCGCTTATTCACGGCTCACTCATTGCAGAGCATTACGAAGATGATGTGGCCGCAGACCCGCGCATTCAAGCCTTGCGCGATAAAATGGTAGTCAGCGAGGACGCCCGTTATTCCAAGGATTATCACGACCCTGAAAAACGCTCTATCGCCAACGCCATGCAGATTTTCTTCAAGGATGGCACCAGCACAGACAAAGTCGAGATTGAATACCCCGTCGGCCATAAACGCCGCCGTGAAGAAGGCATTCCGCTTCTTCAAGCCAAGTTCGATAAAAATATCAAAGACCACTTCCCAGCAAGCCAAGCGCAAAAAATCATCGACCTTTGCGCCGACCAAAAGAAACTGGAAGAAATGAAAGTCACTGACTTCATGGCTGCGTGGGTTTTGTAAAAACGAAAAAAGGAAATATTCATGAGCGCTAAACCAATGACCCTCACCCGCCAGATAGATGCCCCTATTGGTTTAATCTGGAAGGCATGGACGGATGAGGACTCTCTAAAGCAATGGTTTGGTCCGGCAGGATTTCCGATCACCAAAAGCGCCATGGATTTTAAAGTCGGTGGATATTATCATTACGGTATGAGCGTTCCCACGGGGCAAACCATGTGGGGGCGTTGGGATTTTACCGAGATCGTGCCGGAAGAAAAACTGGTCATGCTGACTGCTTTTTCCGCCGAAGATCGCACGCAAAATACGCGCCACCCTATGGTGCCGACATGGCCGCTCCACACAAAATCCACAACGACATTCGAAGAAAAAGATGGCGGCACGTTACTGAACATCACATGGGTACCCTTTGAGGCCAACGCCATGGAAGTAGCAACATTCGACCAAAGCCACGCAGCCATGAAAGCTGGATGGGAAGGCACATTCAAACAATTAGAGGTCTTCGCAGCGAAAAATAAATAAGCGCCAAAGAAGCGCACGCGGCTACATTATTTCAAGCAGACTAAACCAAAATAAACAGGGAAATAAGATGAGCAACAGCAAAAATTACATGAGCGGTTTTGGCAATGAATTTGCAAC